>JAACDH010000193.1 GCA_009936995.1 Rhodobacterales bacterium | reverse complement strand
GGTGCGGGCAGCACCCCCAAGGTGGCGGCATAGACCTCGGGCACCGTTGGCCGGGGAGCAAGCGGGAGGCCCCACATGCGAAGACGTCTGCGGACTCCGTGTTTTCGCACATGCTTCGCCCAAAAATCTGCGCGCCACCCCCGTAGCCCTCCCTGCAGATCGAAACGACGTCCCGCGATCCCCAACCCGGGCCACGGAACCACCTGGGTGACACCAGCAAGCCGTTCGGCGACCTGAAAATAGCGTGGGTCCGTCGCCACGGTCACCGGCCCCAGGATTCGTCCCGTGACGCCGCCCAGCAACACCACATCCCCTAGAGCACCCTTTCGCATCAACACGGTGCCCTCATCAGCCACGAAGCACCTCCTCGACAGCCCGCTGGACCCGCTCTACGGGAATCGCCAGACACTCCAGTGACTGCGTGCAACGACGTCCGTAGCAGGGCCGGCACACCATGGGTGGCCCCTCGACCGCACACACGCCGGGCGCTCCGGTTCGACTGGCGGTGGTGGAGCCGAAGACGACCACCGTCGGAATCCCGCACGCGGCGGCAAAGTGGGCAGCGCCGGAGTCGTTGCTCACGAAGACTGAACAGCTCCGCAGGCTGGCCGCAAAGGCCGGCAGCGAAAGCCCGACTGCGGTGGGGTGATCGCCGGCGTGAACGTACACAGCGTCATGCTCACCAGGGCCACCGTAGAACACCGCAGGCGCCTGTAAGCGGTCGGCTAAGGCCCGAAATCCCTGCCACTCTCGAACGGCGCCGCCCACGCTCACTGGGTTCAGTCCGACATGGCCCTCGGCTTGAGTCCGTACGCCATCTGCGTCGCGGACCTCAAACCGGGGCACGCCAGACACCGAAGCGCCGGCGACCGTAGCAAGCGCCCGATAGGTGTCCGGGCGCGAGGGCATCCGGCGCACCGGATGGCTCAAGAGCATCCGCCGAAAGTCCGTGTCGGTGCCAATGACCCGTGCACAGCGCCTGGCCTCCCACGCCGCCCGCAACGAGGGCGCAAACAATACAGCCACGTCGGCCGCTTCAAGGGTTCCCCGGGGTCGAATCATCACGTCGAGGTCGCGATACAGATCGGCTGCCCACCCAGGCGCGTAAACCGTCGTAGGCCCCAAACGTGCCAATGCTTGAATCGCCGGCATGGCCATCACCCCGTCGCCAAGGTGATTGGGCGCCCGAACTGCGAGCTTCATAGACCGCTACTTGCGATTGCGCTTACGGGCCTTCTTCTTGTCCTTGGCCTTCTTGCGCTTGGCGATCTTCTCCGCCGCTGAGATGGACTTTCGCTCGCCGCCACCCATTCCAGGCATCCCGTCCATTCCGGGAAAGCCGCCCCCCATTCCAGGCATTCCGCCCATTCCGGGAAAACCACCACCGCCACCTCCGCCTTGCATCTGCTTCATCATCTTCTGCATCTGCATCATCTGTGCAGGATTCCCCATCAAGCCGCCCAGCTGTCCCATCATCTGACGAGCCTGCAAGAACCGCTCGTGAAGTTCGCGGATGTCATGCAGTTCGCGGCCACAGCCCTTGGCGATGCGAATCATCCGCGACTCGTTAATTACGTCGGGAAAGTTCCGCTCTTGGTTCGTCATGGAGCGAATCACCGCCATGGCCTTGTCGAGCTCTTTGTCGTCAAGCGCCTCGGCGGGAATCTGATCGAGCATGCCGCTGAGACCGGGTATTTTGCCCATGATGTCGCGGATGGAGCCCATCTTGCGGACGGTCTGCAGCTGACTGATGAAGTCGTCATACGAGAACTCGCCTTTCAGCATCTTCTCGGTGCTCTTTTGAGCGGTCTTTTCGTCGACGTGCTTCTCAAAGTCCTGCATCAGGCCTACGACATCGCCGAACCCCAGGATCCGCTGTGCCAGTCCCTCAGGACGAAAGGCCTCGAGCTTGTCGAGCTCTTCGCCCTCGCCCAGAAACTTGACCGGCTTGCCGGTCACTTCCTTAATGGAGAGCGCGGCACCACCACGGGCATCGCCGTCGAGCTTGGTGAGGACAAAGCCGGTGAAGTCCAAGCGGCGGTCGAACTCTGCGGCGGTACGAACGGCGTCCTGGCCGATCATCGCGTCGACAACAAAGAGCACATTATCAGGGTTAACAGTCGACTTAATGTCGACCACTTCCTGCATCAGCTTGTCGTCAAGGGCCAGGCGTCCGGCGGTGTCGATGATGACCACATCGCGGCCCACATTACGCGCTTGAACGACCGCCATCTTGGACAGCTGAACGGGATTCATGCCCTTGATACTGAACACCGGCACGCCGAGCCTGCGGCCAATCACCATCAGCTGGTCGATGGCGGCGGGACGATAGATGTCGGCGGCCACCAGCAGCGGCTTCTTGCCCTGAGCGACCAGCATCTTCGCCAGCTTACCCGCGGTGGTGGTTTTGCCGGAGCCCTGCAGACCGACCATCATGATGATAGAGGGATCGCCCTCTAGATTAAGATCGGTCTGCACCGGTCCCATCAACTCGACCAGTTCGTCGTAACAGGACTTGATGAAGTGATCCTGCGGCGAGACGTTCGGCGAGGCCTTGCGCCCCTTGAGCTTGACCACGTCGCCCAATGACCGTTCCTTGACGCGGGCCACGAAGGCCTTGACCACCGTCAACTCGACGTCGGCCTGGATGAGACTAGCCCTCACCTCACGCAAAGCGGGAGCGAGGTTTTCCTCTGTGAGACGGGTCTTGCCTTGAAGCTTGAGTCGGGCGTCTTTAAAGCCACGAGAGAGTACGTCGAACATGCGCGGGGACCACCAAATAGGGCAAGTGAGTTAACCGATACAGCGCAAGGTCGCAGATGCGCAATGCGTGCACTATGTTGTGACCCTTGGAGGAATGCCCATGCGCCTGGTAGCCAGCCTGTCCCTTATTCTACTTGTGAACGCCTGCGGAGGCGGGAAAGACGGCGACGATAGTGGCATAGTGCTGCCGACGTGCGACGAAGAGGTCACCGTGGCTTTCTCCTCCCTCACCCCAGACGAGTGGCCCACGAACATGGAAGCCGGCGTCGTAGCCGTGCAAAATCTTGAGGGAACTTGGCAGGGCACCAGCTGCGGAGACGACAAACGGAAGATCGTCTTGAAGATTACCGAGGTGCCGCGTGTCCCCGAAGAGACCCAAGCCATCCTCGAACCCGTGCCCGACACCGTCGACTGCGGCTGCAGCTACGATCCTCGATTTGGGGCCGACAACACCCTCGACGCTGTCGCTCGCATGTCGCAGTTCATGGTCGTCGTCGAGTTTGATCCCCTCGACGAGTGGGACCCGGGCGTCGACAACCACAACTTCGAAGTCGAAGGCGCCTTGTTCGGCGGCACTCAGGGGCTGCTGTTCCGCGCCTGTGGCCAAGAGGTCATTGCCCCCGCCGACGGCAGCAGCTTCGACCGCGCCAACATCAACCTGCGCCTAGAGATGAACCCGTCCGGAACGCCGATGGCCGACGAAGGCCTGGCCACAATCTCCATTATCCTCGACAACCTCACCGAAGATCGCACGACAGCCGCTTGCACCATCGACGACTTGGTCAAGATTCTCTAGCGCGCTAAGCGCCGGTGCTTCCGAACCCGGAAGTACCGCGCGCGGTCTGCCCCAACTCTGTGGCCAGTTCCCAGCTGATTTGATGCACGGGAGCCAACACCAACTGCGCGATACGCTCGCCGCGCTGAATGGTGAACTCGTCTGGACCGTGGTTGATGAGGACCACGCGTACTTCGCCGCGATAGTCCGAATCGATGGTTCCGGGCGTATTCAAGACCGTTATTCCGCAGCGAACGGCTAGGCCGGACCGCGGGCGAACTTGAACTTCCCAGCCCTCGGGAAGTGCCATCTTGAACCCGGCGGGAACGAGCGCCGAAGCGCCCGAAGCCACCGTCATGGGCTCATGGATAGCAGCGTACACGTCGCAGCCTGCGCTACCGGCCGTTTGATAGGCTGGGAGCGGCAGACCTTCCCCGTGGGGAAGAACGAAGACTTGTACGCCAACCCTCACTAGGACATGGAGTCCAAGGCTTCCTTGCGGGAAAGCCGGATCTTGCCAGAGCGGTCGACGTCGATGACGCGGACCAACACTTCGTCGCCCTCGGAGAGCACGTCAGTGACCTTGTCCACGCGTTGGTGGGCCAGGTGGCTAATGTGAATGAGGCCGTCGGTTCCCGGGAAGATTTCGACAAAGGCACCGAAGTCGACGATGCGCTTGACGATTCCGACGTAGAGCGCGCCAACCTCGGCCTCTTGCGTGATCTCGCGGATCATCTGCAGGGCCTTCTCGGTGCGGTCGGGATCGGAGGACGCGATGTCCACGCGGCCGCTGTCGTCCACGGTGACGCGAACTTCGCAGGCATCCTGGATGCCACGGATGATCTTACCGCCAGGGCCAATGATGTCGCGGATGCGATCGGGCTTAATGCGGATGGTGGTGATGCGGGGGGCCCACAAGGAGAGCTCTTCGCGGGGCTCTGCGAGGGACTTCGCCATCTCGTCGAGGATGTGGATACGTCCTTCGCGCGCTTGGGACATGGCCTTGGCCATGATCTCGCTGTTGACGCCGGTGAACTTGCAGTCCATTTGGAAGGCGGTGATGCCTTTGCGGGTACCGCAGACCTTGAAGTCCATGTCGCCGAGATGATCTTCGTCACCGAGGATGTCGGAGAGGACGGCGTAGTCGGCGCCCTCTTTCACGAGGCCCATCGCGATGCCGGCGACAGGCGCCTTAAGCGGAACACCAGCGTCCATCAGCGCCAACACGGAACCACAGACGGTGGCCATGGAGGAAGAGCCGTTGGACTCGAGCACTTCACTGGTGGAGCGCATGACGTACGGGAAGTCGGCCTTGTCGGGAAGGACCGCGGCGATGGCGCGGTGCGCGAGGGCACCGTGACCCACTTCACGACGCTTCGGTCCGCGCATGGGGCGGGCTTCACCGGTGCAGAAGGGGGGGAAGTTGTAGGTGAGCATCCAGCGACGCTCGAACTTGCCCGTGGGAACTTCCATGCGTTGGGAGTCGGGGTCCGTGCCCAGCGCGATTTGCACGAAGGTTTGGGTCTCACCACGGGTGAAGTACGAGGAACCGTGGGTACGGGGCGCTACGCCAACTTCGCACCAGATGTCGCGACTCTCGGCGGGAGCGCGACCGTCGAGGCGCTTGTTGGTCCTGATGACCTGACCGCGCATGACGCTGCGAACCAAGCTGTTCCAAGCGACCTTGCCGTCTTTGGTCTTGGCGGAGACGACATCTGCGTCGTCGATGCCCTTGACCATCTTCTCGATGATCTTGTTGCGGGCAACCTTAAGCGCGGCGCCACGGGCATGCTTCTCGGCGACGGAGAGCGCCTTAAGAACAGCCTTGGACTGCTTGGCGAAGACCTTGGTGACCGCGGCGTCGACTTCTTGGGCCGGCGGAACCACGATCTTCTCTTTGCCGGATTCGGCGCGAAGCTCTTCGATGCAAGCGATGATCTTCTTGATGGCTACTTGAGCCAACTCGAAGCACTCGAGCATCTCAGCTTCGGAGCCCTCTGCTGCGCCGCCCTCGACCATGGTGATGGCCTCGACGGTACCGGCGATGACCAAATCGATGGTCGCGGCCTCACGCTCGGCGTGGCTGGGGTTGAGGATGTACTCGCCGTCGACCTTACACACGCGGACGCCAGCGATGGGCGCCTTCATGGGGGCGTTGGAGATGTGGAACGCCGCGGAAGCACCGCAGAGCGCCATCACGTCGGTCTCGTTGTCCTTATCGAAGGACATGACCGTGGCGATGATTTGCAGCTCCATACGGAAGTGCTTGGGGAACATCGGGCGGATGGGCCGGTCGATCAGGCGACAAATGAGCGTCTCGCGCTCGGAGGTGCGGCCTTCGCGCTTGAGGAAGCCACCGGGGATGGTTCCGTAGGCGCCGTTGCGGTCTTGGTAGTCGACCGTAAGGGGCAGGAAGTCGAACGGACGATTGCCGGGCGAACACACGGCGGAAACAAGCACTTGGCTGTCGCCAGAGCGCACAACAACAGCGCCGGAGGCCTGCTTGGCGAGCTTGCCCGTTTCGAAGGAAAGGGTCTTGCCGCCGATCTCGACGGATTTGGTAACAATATTCACGAGTGAATCTCCTCGGACGGGTTTCGTCCGGGTGAACCTCGCTGCCATTGCTTGTGCGAAAACCTGCCGGGTCTGTGCGAACAACGCAGACGATCTGCGGTTCGGGTCAGTTCACAGACCTGCCAGGGGGAAACGAAATAAGTTCGTTTTCGCCAGGGAGACCTGCGATAGGGTTTCGACGCGCGCCAGTAACGAGGTCGGGGTTTGCTCCAGTATCGAGCGAAGATTTGAAAGACGAGAACCGCAGGTCAGAGCCTGCGGTTTGGATGCTGTCTAGCGACGCAGTCCGAGGCTCTTGATGAGCTTTTGGTAGCGGGCCACTTCGATGTTCTTGACGTACTTCAGAAGCTTGCGGCGTTGGCCGACCAGCTTGAGCAGACCGCGGCGGGAACCGTGGTCCTTCTTGTGGATCTTGAAGTGAGCAGTCAAGTAAGTGATTCGCGCGGTGAGAAGAGCGACCTGAACCTCGGGGGATCCGGTGTCGGTCTCGTCGAGGCGGTATTCTTCCATGATGGTTTGCTTGTCTGCAGCGTTGAGCGCCATGATGTTCTCCTGCCAGTATTTACTGGTTTTTAACTTCGATATTCGCAGCCACACAGACATGGGCTCTGGCCAAACGGCCGCTGCGCGCCACAAATATCGTCTCCTTGAGCGAATGCTCAAGGCGTCCCTCATGCCCCGTTAGGGCCCAGTCGTCAAGCGGGCACAACTCGGATGCTCTTAGGCCCCTTTGGGCCCGCTTCTGCGATGGTCACCAAGTCGTTGCCGCAGACCACGAGATAGCGGCCGCCCACCGGTGTCCCCGGCGGAGGGACCGGAGGAGGACCACCGTTGCGAATGCGCTTGGCGTCGGCGTCGGCCACATCGGCGAGGGGTAGATGAGAGAGCGCCGAGATGGGCGCCGAGAGAAACGGAATTAAGCCGTCGCGCACGTCGCCACGGGGCTTCCACTTCACCCGGTCCTCGCCCTTGACATGGGACATGAGCACGTCGCGCCAGGAGATGCCCGCGTCTTGAGCGACGATCTCGCCGAGGGCCTCAATGGACAGCGCGTCGTCGAGGAAGAAGGGACCGGACCGTAGGCGCGCTAGCTGAACCAGGTGGCCAGCGGTGCCGAGCGCAATCGCGATGTCATCCGCCAGCACGCGGGCGTAGGTACCACGGCTACAGCTCATCTTCACCCGAACTTGGTCGCCGATAAAAGAAGTGAGTTCCATATCGTAGATGGTGACCTTACGGGGCTTGGCCCGCTTCACCTCACCCTTGCGGGCGTAGCTATAAAGTGGTCGACCATCCACCTTGACCGCCGAATACGCGGGAGGTTCCTGCATTTGATCGCCGACCTGACCCGCCAGCACCTGTAGAATCCGCTCCTCGGTGATTTCGGGCACATCTACAGTCGCGATGACCTCACCCGTGGGATCGCCCGTGTCGGTGCGGCTTCCCAGCTGAATGGTGGCGTCGTACACCTTAATCGACTCATCCAAGTACTGGATCAAGCGGGTGGCGCCGCCCAATGCCAGCGGAAGTACACCCGTAGCAAAGGGATCGAGGGTTCCCGTGTGGCCAACCTTTTTGATACCCGTAACCGCACGAACTGCCGCGACGACATCGTGGGAGGTGACCCCAGCAGGCTTATCAATCACTAGAAAAGCGGGCTTCATTCGTTCTCCTCTCGTTCGCGCGTGAGTTGATCAAGCAACCGAGTGACTCGAATTGCGGCCTCCGTGTGCTCGTCGTTGTGGAAGACGAGCTCCGGCGCGTGACGTAGTCGCAGTGCGCGACCAATTCGGCCCCGAAGCTTCTTGGCCGCATCCCTGAGACCCTCGCGAAGCTCGATGCTGGCCTCGCCGCCGCCTAGCGGCATGTACGAGATGTCGGCCCGACTCAAGTCACGGTTGACACGGACGTCAGTGATCGAGATGGGCACAACCCGGGGATCTTTGATCTCCAGGCGAAGTCGCTGTGCGAGCTCCTGGTGCACGAGTTCGGCGACTCTTGCTGGACGGAAACCGGCCATGATGTCCTCAGTGGGATGCGGGAACCCGCTCAATAGCCAGGCATGCGCCCGCGGTCACGTCAACTTGACGATGCGAGCCACTTATCTACCGTTTCCACATGCCCAGAGCCCTGCCACAACGCGCGATCTCGGACCAGACCACGAAGGGCGTCGAGGTTGCTGGGCTGAGCGACTCTTGCGGCATCGAGCTCTGCTGCGAGCTTGACTAGGGCGGCCTGTCGCGTGGGGGCCGCGACGGCAATGCTGCCGATGCGCTCGCCGGCCACGACTGGTGTTCCCACCTCGTGTTCCACAAAGCCAGCGCCCACATTCACCTCGCCGACGTCTTGGGTCTCGTTCGCGACGATTCGAGCTAGGATACCGTGACATTCGGCCTTCAGACTGCCTCGAATCCCAGCTCCGCCAAGCCATGCGGCCACTTGAGCGCGGGCGAGATCCATTCCATGCACCGCCTCGATCAGCGGCCAACCGGGGCCGGAATGCGCGGACATGCCCCGCAGCACCCAACCCGACCGATCGAGCCATGCCCAGCACACACGAACCCCACCCGCCCCTTCCAGATCCGCGGGTGCTCGTGCGGACTCATCCAGCGCTTCAGTGCCTCTCGATCCAAGATCCTTG
>JAACDH010000192.1 GCA_009936995.1 Rhodobacterales bacterium | reverse complement strand
TAACCAAGAAGAGCTCTTCTTCGACGCCGGAGTTGTTGAAGTACTGGAGCGATTCGATGCTGCCGGCGCCAAAAGTACTGTCGGAACCGGTGAGGCAGGTTTGGGTGCTGCCGCATTGGCCGAGTAGGTACATCGACCCGTCGTCATTGATAAAGCCTAGTTCGGCCTCGAACCATGTTTGGTCGGGGAGAACGACGCGAAGGATGCCGTCTTGGCCGTTAGCGCGGGCGCCGGTGCAGCCGCTGGCTCCTGGATTGGTGTTGTCCGCGTACGACGTGATGTCGCCGAAGTAGGTGCCGGCCGTCAGTGGGGGCATGCTTTGGGCCGTGAAACAGCTGTCTTCGGGGATGATCTCTGTGCGGCCGCCCAGGTCGCGGTAGACACCGTGTATCCACTGCTCGTCGTGGACTTCGATGCGGATATCGTTGCCCTCTTGGTCGAGGGTATTGGTGGTCCAGCGGCCCAGGACGAGATCGAGATCGTCGCCGTTGGTGAGCGATAGGCTTGAGGTGTCGAGGTCGAACTCGCCGTCGTCTGCCAAGAGGTAGAGTCGGCGCTCGCTGGGGGTTAGTACGGCGAGGTAAATCTCGCCATTACCGCCGCTATTCCAGCGGACTTCGATGTCCCGGCCGGCCACGTGTCCGGTTTCGCGGAGGGGGTCGGGAGAGGTGACCACCAACGTGTCTGGCGTGCCATCCACAGCCGTGCCCGAAAAGTCGCCCCAATCGCCGCCGCTGAACGACAGGTCGAGAGCGCCGCTGGGTAGGCCTTGACTCAGCAGATTGCTAGCGAAGTATATTGTGTGGCCGTCCATATTCTGGCTGGCGACGGTGTAGCCGGCGAAGTCGATGCTGTTGCCAACGCTGACGGTACGCAGGTTATCGGTGAGGGTCTCTTGGTAGGCCTCGACCACCACATAGTCGTCTTCGACGGTGGGGAGCTCGGGGGCGCACCAACTGATAGGTGTCGACACACACTGGGCCAAGTTCACGTAGCCGCGGCGCTCTTCGGCGAACATGGCGGAGAGGGTGACACTGCTGGTGTCATTGACGGCGTCGGGGTGCTGGACCGACAGCACTACGCTACCCTCGTCGCTGTACTTGGGCGGAACCACGGTAGTCGACGTCGTCGAGCCGGTGCTGATGGTGGGCGGGTCGGTGTCGACGGGCGGCGGCGTTGCCGAGCATGCGCTTAACGACAGTAATGCGACGATAGTTAGACGAATCATGCCTTCACTCACGATTAACGAGGTTTGTTAACCGATTCGTCTCGCGGTCGCCCCTTAAGACCCGACTCAAGGAGTAACCGGAAGCCTCAGCTCGAAGCGAGCGCCGCCGTTCACACCTTCCACACACCGAACTGACCCGCCATGAATTTTGGCGATTTGGTGAACTTGGGCCAGCCCCAGACCGTAGCCGCCGGCGAGCCCCCGGTTGGGGCCCTCGACGCGGACGAACCGATGGAAGATCGTGGACCGTTTGTCGGCGGGAACTCCGAGCCCGTTGTCGTAGACGTCGATCAGCACTTTGTTGCCCTCTTGCTTGAGTTCGAGCCACACCTGGGAATCATCGCGGTCGGTTCGCCGATATTTTAGAGCGTTGTCGAGCAGGCAGGACACGGCATCACGGATGGCATTCATGTCGCCCATTACTTCGTCTGTGGGGTGTAGATCGGCGTGCAGCTGAACGTCGGCATTTTCGAGGCGTGGGCCCCATTGATCAATGCATTCTAGCAGGGGTTCTTCTGGATCGAAGGACTCGGGGTCGGGAATAGAACGCCGACGAGAGGCGGCCAAGACTTCGTCGACCCGAGCGGTGAGACGGTCGGTCTCGTTGACGATTCGCCGGGCCATATCGATGCGTTGTTCTTTGCCGCGGAAGGCACCCAGCTCGATATTTTCGGCCATGATGCGGATGCCGGCGAGGGGCGTCTTTAGCTCGTGGGTGACCCGGGTGGTGAATTCGCGCTGCCGCCCCAACAGTGCGGTCTGCTGTCGAGAGGCGCGGATCTGAACGATCAGGGCTGAGAGGCCCAAGAGCGCGGCCAGGGCGACCACGATCAGGGGCGTGAGCCAGCCGTCTCGCATTCGCGCCAGCCGGTTGTCCACCGCGCCCTCGCGAAGGCCAATGCGCAGGTGGCTCAGGGTTTGGCTGAATTGGACGTTTAGGATGATATCGCCGCCCCGACGAACGCCGGCCACCAGCTCGCCCGAGGTGTCGGTGATGGTGAGCCAGCGACGAAGACGAGTGACACCCTTACTGGATAAGAAATCGCCAATGAGGCCGGCCTGCTCAAGCTGGAGGGCGACACCGGTGTCATCGACCCAGCCGTAGTACAGCAAGAATGGCGGGTCGCTGTATTGGTCGTAGCTGAACTTGGCCGGTTCAGACATGTTGGAGGGCGGCGCTTGGGTGGCTACGCGGCTGCTGAGCTCGCGGTAGGCCGCCACCCGTCGTTCGGCTCGCCCTTGAGCGACCTCCACCCTCCGGACTGCGTCGTCGCGTTGGTGTTGTCTCAGCTCGTGGAGAATAGGCCAGCGGATGTGGGGAATCAAGGGCGCCGCGTTGGGGGCGTCGAGCTCGGCGATCTCGAGCCCCAGGCGCTCCCACAACACGAGGGCTTCGTCTACTTGGCCCAACTTGGAGAGGATGTCGGCACGCTGTGCACGGGTGGCCATGATGCTGCGTGGCGGAATGCTCTCGGCGGTGGCCTGGACCAGCGAGAGGTCGTCGGGCAGGCCCGCAGCTTCGAGCGCTTCGAGGGCTTGGGTGTATAGGCCGTGACTAGACAGCAGGTAGGCGGCTTGGTTGGAGGCCAGCAAGCGGACGGTGAGGACCTCACGACGACAGCCGAGCACGTAGGCCCGGGCGACAAACACGGGGTTGAGGGCCTTGTCGGACCGGAGAATGCCCGCCGTGCGCAGACACATGCGCGATCGCATGAGGTCGCCGTCTTCGAGGATGGGCGGACTGGGAAATAGGAAAACGGCTTGAACTTCGTCGGGAAGGCTGGGGAGCGCTTGAGGAGGAGTCCACAGGTACAAACTGTTGAACCAGGGTGCGGCCCGGCGTCGCATACCGTTCTGGCGGAGGGCCGGTCGATCGGAGTCGCGGGCGGCTACGTCCATAAACTCGGCGAGTCCGCCCAGCAGTTCGTCCTCCCAGGCCGCGACATTGTCTTGAAGGGCATCTTCGAGGCCGCTGATTACCTGCGCGCGCTGGGAGTCGCGCAGGGAATACACAGCGATCCCCGAAACCGCGATGGCGAGAACATAGGCGCCTACCATAATCCAGGGGATCAGACGGCGGATCAGGGAAGGTTGAGGTGCACGCATAGAGTACTGGGATATCAGCGGTGGGTCTGGCCTGCACTGGGTCGAAGAGAGGGTGACGAATATGGACAAGCGATGGCAAGTTCCAACCACGGTAGTTGCAGCAATAACGGCCGGCTTTTTCGGTGTGGGTCTCTGGGCCTGCGGCGATGACACCAGCGCAACCCCTGAGCCAGTCCTTTCTCCAGCACCCGAGGTCGTTCCCGAGATCCCAACAGGCCCCCTCCCCACGATCATGATGGTGCAAGCCTGGTTCGACGGCGGAAAGCCAGCGCCCGCAAAGATGACTCTTTGGCGTAAGAATGGCGATAACTGGCTTGAAGAGACCATCCTCGACAAAGACTCCAGCGTGTTTCACAAGGCCGTGGCCTACGACGGCGGCATCCTCACCATCGCCGCCGGCGCCGTGGGCACTACGCCTGTCTCCAAGGGCAAGCTGTCCCACTGGACCCGCAGCGGTGACAACTGGAAAGAAGAGGTCCTCTGGGCCCAGGCCTGGTCGGGTAAATTTCAGCGGTTACGTGACTTTGAGCTGGGCGACCTAGACGGCGATGGCGTCGACGAGATCGCGGTCGCTACTCATGACCAGGGTGTGGTCGCGGTCGCCGACAAGGGCGAAGACGGCACGTGGACTGTGGTAGAGATGGACGAGAAGAAAGACACCTTTGTCCACGAGATCGAGACGGGCGACGTCGACGGAGATGGTGTCGAAGAGTTCTACGCGACGCCCTCTGATCGCAACAAGTCCAGCGGCGAGTCCCAGCGCGGTGGCGTGGTTCGCTACGATCTGAAAGACGGCAAGTACGTTCGCAGCGATGTGGTGTTCTGGGACGAGTCCCATGCCAAGGAGATTCTGGTGGCCGACCAAGATGGCGACGGCACCGACGAGCTCTACGCGGTCCGCGAAGCCCACATCGTCAAGGACGAGTCCGGCAAGAAGCAGCGCGAGACCCCGGTGAAAATTATCAAGTTCACCCGTGACGGCGCCAAATGGACCGAGGCCCTCGTCGCCGAGCTCGACGACGATCAGTGTCGGTTCCTGGTCTCCGGCGATCTCGATGGCGACGGCAAGCTCGACCTGCTGGCTGCGGGCTACAAGTCTGGGCTGTGGTTCCTGAGGCAGAAAGACGACGGCACCTACGAGAACGTCATCATCGACGCCAAGAGCGGTGGTTACGAGCACGCGTCTGACGTGGCCGACCTCGATGGCGACGGCAAGGTCGAGATCTACGTGGCCAGCGACACCCAGGGTCAGTTCCGCCGCTACACCTGGAATGGCGAAGACTTCGACCGCAAGATCATCGCCAAGATTCCCAAGAAGCACATCACCTGGAATCTTCAGAACGGAAGCCTGTAGTTCTCGTTGTCGAAGCACAACTACATGACCCCTCGGGGCTACGAGTGCATTACCCGTGAGCTCGCGTGGATCCATCAAGTTGAGCGTCCTAAGATCGTCGCCGAGGTGGCCTACGCGGCCAGCCTAGGAGACCGTTCCGATAACGCCGAGTACCGCTATGGCAAGCGCCGACTGGCACACCTCGACAGCCGCACCCGCTTCTTGCTCAAGCGCCTCGGCAACGCCCAGATGGTGGACCCCACCAGTATCAGCGGTGAAGTGGTTCGCTTCGGCGCTACGGTCGTGCTCGAGTCCGAAACTGGCGAGCAACGCACCTGGCGATTGTACGGCGAAGACGAGGTGGACGTGGCCGGTGGCACCTTGTCCTATCGGTCGCCTATCGGGCACGCGCTGCTGGGCAAGACGCCTGGCGACGAGGTGATTGTGCAGGCGCCTGCCGGTATACGCCGCTACGAGATCCTCTCGGTAGCGTATCTGCCTTGCGAGCCGCTGCCCGACGACCTGGACTTCTCGCGGTAGCTTTACTGCAGTTCGAGGGGTGCGCCCTGAATGTCAGCCTCGAAGGTTCCGTTCAGGATGCTGTTGTACAGTGGTGTGTTGATGTCGCGCTCGTCGTACAGATCGCCATCTTCGGCCACAACTACGTAGTCGAGCAGGGATCCCCAGCAATCTTCGACGCTGGTGAGGCCGATGACGTCGAGGAGAACCAAGCCCTCGTCATTGGTGACGCCGCTGGCCAGCACCGTACCGGGCTCCCAGCCGCGGTCTTCCAGCCACACTTCCACTCCGCGTGCCGGTTGGCCGCCGTCTCGGACGGCAACGCCGAGGGTGAGATCGTATTCGGAGATGTCGCCGCACTGGCCCGCTGGCGGCCCGGTTACGGTGGTGCCCGTCGCTGGGGTGGTGGGCACTGCGTTGACGTCGGGGTCGACCACGAGCAGCGTGCCGCTGCCTTGACAGGCGGTGAGGGTAGAGACCAGGACGATGGAGATGAGGCTTGACATGCCCGTATGCTACCGACTTACTCCTCGTCTTGCTCGGCTTTAGCGATGGCGTCGGCAACATCTTGCTTACGCTTGTCATCTCCGAGCGCGTCATAAATAGCCATCAACGACGTTAGAGTCAGAACATCCGCCAATTCAGCGGCGCGGGCCTGCTCCATGAGGGTTGTAGCGGCTTGCAGGTGTTCATTGCTCGATTTTATGAGCGCATTGAGCGCGACGCGGCTTGGCGCTGGGTCCGCGTCGATCGCCGCCAGGTCGGCTTTGGCTTGGTCGTGGTGGAGACTGGCCATGGGCAGCCAGGCCTCCGACAAGTTGGGATTGCGCTCGAGCCCTTGAAGCAAGTAGATGCTGGCTTGATCCTTGTTGCCCACCTCTAGGTATAGTTTACCCAGCATCAGGTCGGTTCCGGCACCCGCGGAGGCGGTTGGGGCGGCGGCGTTGACCAGCTTCTCGGCGTCTTGGGCCTTCTCGGCGGTGACGAGCATCTGGACCACTGGCGGCAGCAGCGCCGCGTCTGCTGGGTTCGCCTTGAGTAGCGGGCCCGCAAAAGCCAAGGCGGTTTCGAGGTCTTTGGACTCGTTCAGCGCTCGGGTGAGCTGTACTGCCACGCTGGCTTCGTTGTCGCCCATGGCGCTCCAGGTGGCGAAATAGGTCTGCGCCTCGTCGAGGTGGCCGGATCGAACCGCTACGATGGTCGCCAGCTGCAACAAATTGGCCTCGGTGCGTGGCTCCGAACCTCCCGTTTTGTTGAGGAGATCGCGGCAGGCGAGGGCCGCGGTGGCCCGACTCCAGGCGGAATCGTTCTGCTTGGCCTCAAGGTCGTCGGTCATGGCCTGGGTGGCCGAGGCGATGAGTCGGAGCAGATCTTCGGAGACGGCGTCTTTGCCGGCTCCGCGCTCGACGGCTCCTTGCCACGCCTCGACGGCGGCGCTGAGGTCGTCTTCCGAGGGCATGCCATTTGCCAAGGTTTGCTCGGTGATGATCTTCCCGAAGAGCACCCAGACGCTGCCCTTGTGGAGCGTCGTTTTGTGAACGATAGCTTTGTCGATTGCCGCTCGTGCGTCAGACAGCGCATCGCCATCGCCGCCCTTGTAGGCTTCCCAGGCGGCGTCGGCCTTCTTGGTCTGGCTGTCTTGGGCGTGGGCGTTGCCGGCCAGCAGGAGGGTGAGGACGAGGAGATAGCGTGCGTTCATGAGGCCTCCGAAGAAGCTCACGTTAGCGCACGCGGCTCCTCGGTTCCACATTCAGTGGTGGTGGCCGCCTGGGCCGTGCACATGACGGTGGGCTCGTTCTTCCTCGCTGCTGTCGCGAACCTCGAGGATACTGACCTCGAAGTGTAGGTTTTTACCCGCGAGTGGGTGGTCGGCGTCGAGCCAGACGCGGGAGCCTTCCATCTTGGTGACCCACACGGTGACGTCGGATCCATCGGAGGCCTTCATACGCAGCGGTCTGCCCTCATGGAGGTTCGATGCTTGCTTTCCGAATTCGGACTTCTTTACAGACTGCGGTCCGGGGCCGGTGCGGTCGCCGTAGCCGTCGGCCGGAGCCACCACGACGGACACTTTGTCGCCGTTGGTTTTGCCCATGAGCGCCGCTTCGAGTCCGGGCACGATGTTCTGTCCGCCGGCCAAAAAGGCCATAGGCGGGCCACCGAAACTGCTATCGAGGACCTTGCCGTCATCGTCTGTGAGGGTGTAGTGGATTACGGCGACTTTATCGTCGGCGATGATCTGGTCAGACATGTGTACTCCAGTTCAGAAAATGAATGTGGCGGACGCATCACCTTGTTCGGCCCTCGACGCAAGAGGAGAGTGGAACAGATAGGCTGCGCCCACTCCGATCTTGTTGTCGACATCGGTGTAGGGCGCGCCGATCAGGACTTCGTGGAGGTTGTCGCCGGTGGCGTCTGGGACGGCGGCAATACTGGTGCCGAAGCGACCGTGCTCGGTGGTGCCGACCAAGACGACATCGGCGCCGCTGAGGGCTTGGAGCTCGCCCGGTCCGTAGATGATGTAGACCACGCCGGCGTCTTTGCCGGAGGTGACCGCGCCGGGCGCTCCGACGATCAGATCGGCCATGTTGTCGCCGTTGAGATCGCCGGCGATCACCACCGAGTAGCCGGCCAATTCGAGCGGGTCTTGGCCGTCGAGCCAGTTGCCCTCGGACGCGACCGAGACAGTGTCATTTTCGGCGAAGGGCCCTAGCAAGATGCCAACAGAGCCCTGCTTTCGGTCGAATGTGGGGGCGCCAACGGCTAGGTCTGCGTAGCCATCGCCGTTCAGATCGCCGACGTCGAGGGCGTGACCCATTCCGTCGACCTCCTCTCGGCCGATGTACACCGCCATGGGCGCATTGCTGTCGTAGGTGCCTTGGAAGGGCGCGAACATCATGTGTACGCGGGAAGCACCGGAAGCGCCTAGGACCACGTCGTCTAGACCATCGCCGTTCAGATCTTCGCGCATGGCGAGGGACTGCTCAAGCCCCATGTGGGAGTCGCTGTAGGCGGTGCTGAAGTTGGCGATGAAGTCGTCGGTGCCGGAGCGGAAGTAGACGGTCCCCCCTTCGACCGCGACCCCGAAGCCCTCGGTGTAGGGGGCGCCGATGAGTAGGTCGGCCAAGCCATCGTCGGTAAAGTCACCGTTGCAGGTGACGGTGTAGCCGGTGGCACTGTCGACCACGCTACCGGGCAAGCGCGTGGCGTCGGCCGGGCCGTACTCACCCGAGAGTGGTCCGCTGAGGAGGTAAACGCCCCCACGGCCGTTGTTGCCCCAGGGCATACCCACGGCGAGGTCGCTGTTCCCGTCGCCGTCGACGTCGCCGCAGGCTGCGAGTCCTTCACCCACGTCGCCCGCCTCGCCCTGGAAGCTGGCGGACGCTTGGTCGGCGCCAACAGCCCCGGTGATGTTGCCGTCAAACAGGTACACTGCCCCTTCGCCGTTGAGCCCCGGTGCCGCGATCATCACATCGGATGTGCCGTCTCCGGTGAGGTCGCTAGATGCGCTGACTCGGAGCCCGGTGAACGGGCCAGCGAGCACCCGATCGTTGCTCGTAGGCGCCGTGGTGTTCGAGGTGGGCGGTTGACCGCAAGCGGCCAGTAAAGCGATGGGGAGCAGGATTTGCATGGCTCAGAAGGTACCTGAAGCGGGCGTCCACGTCGATTCATGGTACGTCAGGACCATGTCTGGGATTTACGATCGGGTCTGCGAGGCCCTACACGATACGCAAAGTTCGCTGTATCAGCGAGTTGAAAACGTTGTTTACGGTCTGATCGTGCTGTCAATTTCGCTCTTCGCCCAAGAACTCTACTGGGGACGTGAGGGCGAGGTTGGCGAGTTTCTCGGGCGTCTCGACGTGTGGATCCTGTGGATCTTTGTGGTCGAGTACCTGTTGCGCTTGCTCACCTGGCGCCCCGAGGAGGTCGACTTTTACGAGCTCAGTGTGGGGGAGCGGGTCTGGCATCATCTCTTGGGGCGGGTCCGGTTCGTGTTCTCACCGATGATGCTGGTCGACCACATGACTGTGCACGCGGTTGTGCCGCTGTTCCGAGGACTGCGGGCCTTGCGACTGTTGCGGTTGCTCAAAAAGCAGACCGGTCGCCGGGCCCACAATCCCGTCGCCAGTATCGCCACCACCATCGAAGAGAACGCGCTGGCGTACGGTTTTGGTCTCTCGGTGTTTGCAGTCATTGCCATTGTTGGTGGTTTGTCTCTCTATTTGGTCGAGCACCAGGACAACCCTTCGGTCAGCACCATCGCCGATGGCATCTGGTGGGCCGTGGTTACGCTTACTACGGTCGGATTTGGCGATATCGCACCGGTGACTGGGCTCGGTCGCTTGGTAGGCGGCATCTTGATGATTTGCGGTATGGGCACGTTGGCGCTCACCGCGGGCATCGTCGGCCAAACTCTGATGCAATCCGTGCTCACGCTTCGAGAGGAACAATTCCGCATGAATCCCGTCGTCAATCACATTGTTATCTGTGGCTATGAAGCTGGAAATCACATGCTCTTGGACGCGCTGTCCCACGAGATCGATGTGAATAAGCGAATGGTTGTGGTGTTCGCCCCAGGTGAGCGTCCCGAGGGGCTCCCTCCGGATTTTCGGTGGATAAGCGGTAATCCTATCAAGGATAGCGAGCTCGAGAAGGTAAGGCTGAAATACGCCGAGACGGTGATTATTGTCGGTTCTCGCGACGTGCTGCCCCACCAGGCCGACGCCACCACCATCCTGACCGCGTTCACCGTGCGTCGGTACTTGTCGATGCACCCGGCAGCTCATCCTCGGAAGCGACCTGTCTACATCGTTGCCGAGGTGCTCGACGTCGAGAACCTCGAGCATGCCCGAGCTGCGGGGGTCGACGAGGTGATCGAGACCACCCGAATTGGCTTCTCGATGGTGGCTCACGCGGTTCATTTTCCAGGCATGGCTAAGGTAATGAGCTCCCTCGCATCCTCGGACGGTCAGAGCATCTTCGTTGGGTGTATTCCGTCGAATATTGCGCTACCTGCAACTTGGCTAGACGTGAGCCAAGCGCTTCAAACCGTCAAGGTACTGGCCATTGGTCTGCGCGACGTTGACACCGGCCACGACCGTCTACAGCCCGACCCCAGCACCCAAGTGACCGCGGAACATCAGGTGGTTTACCTCGCCACAGGGCAGATACTTCCCACCGCCTAACATGGGTTTTTCATCAATGAATATCCATTCACTGACGGTTGACGACGCATCGGTTACGACTGCCGCGAGCCGAGGAGGGCGCGTGGCCAGGACCCTAGAGACGATGCTGGAAGGTGGCAAGAGCATTCAGGAGATCGGGGTCATGCTCGACGCCCTAGATGGCGACGCTCGTTGGGAGGAGCTGAATACCCTGAACCGGTCGCAGCAGCGCAGTCTATACGACCTGGCCGAGAAGGCTGACCCGCTGACCCTCGACGACTTCGTGCCGTGCGGGAACGAGCCGCTCAAGCCGGTGGTTCATCGGGGGCGCAACACCCTCCCGGTTCCCGGCCTCAACTTTTTCGCAAAAGTGATGACCCGTCAGCCCAATGGCGCGGTGGTCGGCTACAATCAAAGCCCTATCGGCTTCCTGGTCGGTCCCGGCTACTACACCACGATCATGACCAAAGACGAATGGTCCGATCGCGGCGCTGTCGTGGTCGACTACTACCAACCGCCCTCCGAGGGCCCCATCCCCGAAGGGTGGCCTTGGTTGCGGCCAAACTGGGTTGGAATCCAGCTGGTGGTGTACTTCCAGACGCGGGACTTCATGCGCAAGGTGTCGCAGCACGTCACCATC
>JAACDH010000191.1 GCA_009936995.1 Rhodobacterales bacterium | reverse complement strand
TCGACCCTTCCGAAGAACGGCGCGGTGCCGGACTCGCGGCCGAACTTGCCCAAGTCCCACTTCCACCAGGCGTTTCCCTGGACATCCCAGCAACCTGCTGGCATATTGAGGAGTGCTGAGGCGCCGTCGATGTAGCCATCGAGGTTGTTGAGGTCGACACTTGGAGGTGCCGACCATGCCGAACCGACCAGCGCCAGCCAGATCAACGTCCGGTGTAGTCCAGAACGGCTTGAAGAATCTCGTCACCGCTGATGTTATCGTTGCCGGCGGCGGTGCCGTGGCTTGTGCTGAAGTCGATGACCATGGTGTCGCGACTGACAATCATGTCGAAGCCGCGGTTGACGCTGAAGGGCGAGTCGTCAAAAGAGCCGGCCTCGGGTTGGGTTTGGTTATCGCCCACGCACCAGCCCTGGTTTACGCTTCCCAGCTCGTCCATGATCTCCATGCACCGGTTGGCGGTTCCCGGCTGGAACGTGTTGTCTTGTTCGAGGACCCAGATGATCTCCGCACCGGCGTCTACAATTTCGTCTTCAAGGGCAGCTACCGAACTGGCATGCTGTACGCAGGCGGGTCACCAAGCGGGGATGGAGACAAACAGCAGTACGTCGAACGGGCTCCAGTCGATGTCATCATCGGTGGCGCAGGGCACCTGCTCTAAGTCGATGGTTGCCTCGCGTCTGTCGGAACGATGGAAGGCCCTGTTCCAGCTATAGGTGGCGATGACGTCGCCGATGGTCATGACGTCGTTGGCGCCTTCGGGGTAGGCGCATTGCCCGTTTGTACCCGAGGTTCCCGTGGTACCCGAGGTTCCACTAGCGCTGTCCTGCGTGGCGCTGCCACCGTCGCCGTCGCTGGGCCCGCAGGCGGTGAGGCCGCACAGGGCTGCGAGGGTGTATATCCAAGTTTTTTTCATGGTGACTCCGAGCCCTTTATATGCCGGTGGCGATCGAATCGTTAGCCATGTATTGTCATTTTGACGCGAAAGAGAGGGGCGCTAATCGGGTCGTGGGCGTTCGATCTAATGGGCCAACATCTGAAGCAGATCATTTCTGTTCACCGGTTTAGCTAAATAGTCATTCATTCCGGCGTCGAGACAGCGCTGGCGGTCGCCGTGAAGGGCGTTGGCGGTGAGGCCTACGATGGGGATTTGATTTCCATGTTCAAGCTTCCGAATGGCCGCCGTGTTGAGGTAGCCATCTAGACGGTCGACCGGATCGCCAAACGGGAGTTTGCGGAGGAGTTGTTGAGGACTTGGCGCAGGCGCCCCTCGTCGGCGGAGAGCGTCGTTGCTGTGAAGTTCCGGTGTTGATCCGAGCGTTCGGTGTCGAGGAGCCGCTGAGTCATACCGAGGCAGCCATTCATCGGCGTTCGAGTCTCTTGGCTGATGTTCGCGAAGAAGGCGGACTGAGCCAGGTTTGCGCCAAGGGACTGTTCGAGGGCGACCGCTGCACCTGACCCCGATCTAACTTCGCATTGAATGCGGTTGGCGTTCCCATCGTCCGACCTGCACACGGAGGGTGACATGAATCGCAAGACTGCAACGCTGGCTTTGGTGCCGCTATTGCTCTTCGGTACCGGATTCACGGGTCGTGTGCCCGAGCAGCAGTCCGCGCTCATGTCCGAACTGACCCAAGAGCTGGGCCAGTGTGGTCAAGGGGCGATTTGGCTGACTCAGGGCGATCAACTGACGTCTATCGGGCCAAAACAGTCGAACTACGTTGCCGATCTGGACGGCCTGGCGTCGCCCACGCTGCTGTGTAGTGCGTGGGGAACCAAGCTCACGGGCGTGCGCGATGGTCAACAGGTGGTGATGAACCTGAAGGGCCGCGATGTGGTCGGCGAAGAGACCTATCCCACATCCTGGACGAACGCGCAGCTCTCTCCAAGTGGCTCATGGATGGTGGTAAACCCCACGGTATTTGATGGAGAGGAGGCCGCCTTACAGTGGGTTGACCTCACCAACCTGGAGGCCGTAGACCTACAGCGCGGCGGCGATGACATCGAGGCTGCTTGGATGGCGGACGCAGACACGCTGGTGACCGCGGCGTCGTATTGGGGAGAGGAGCGCGGCGTCGCCCTGACCGTCTGGTGGCCCAATGACGCCATAGATGCGCCCGGTTGGGAGGTGTGGATCGACGACCTCACCGTGGGGGCCGAAGACCAAGGCAATGCCGGTATTCAATCCAGCCCCGACGGACGTTTTGCGGCGGTTTCGCTGGTAGATGGTACAGGTCGGTCCAAGCTGGTGGTGATGGACTTGCAGGAGCAGGGGACCCAGACGTACCTCGACGTCCGCGGAGCGGTGTCTTGGAGTCCCGATAGTACGCGCTTGCTGGGGTGGCGCCGAACCGGCCAATCCATGGGCGCTGCCACGGACATTGTGGAAGTGAATGTGGTGGAGAAGGAGCGTCGGGCGACGCGTTGGGACCGGGGTCCGCTGACCTGGCTCCTCCCGAACATGAGCGCGCCCCGCATCCTGTGGCTCGATGACGATCGGGCGTTGATCGCTAGCAACCTGGGTGACCAGGCGGTCGCGGTGCTCGAAGATGGCGTATTTGACACAATCAGCGGTGCCCGACTGAATCTGGCCCAGACCGCCCGCACCTCGGATGGCGCGCTGTGGACCTTGGGCGCGGGCCGGCTGTGGCGTGTCGGCCTCAAGGGGCGTGCGCGCATCTTCGATCTGGGCATTCGGGCCAAACAAATTACCGTAAACAACGACGGGCATCTGGTGATTGCGGACGGAAGACGAACCGTCGCTGTGGTGTTCGATGCGGACGATAAAAAGTGGGTGCGCACCGTCGGTCTGTAGGTAGCCTCGGAGGATCCTTAGACGGTGGAAAACCGTGGAAGCCCCCGCGCTGTCGGTTGGCTTGGTGTCGTCGGGCTGTTTCGGGAGAAGTTTCCTGATCTCAGCGCCGATACCTGCTATGCTGTCAGAGCGCCGAGCTTTCTCTTCGCATCTGTTCTACATCGCTATACGCGTCACCCCCTCCTCGGGAACCGACCATGTCTCTATTTAGCAAAATTGGTAAATCTGTCAAAGGCGCAGCATCTAGTGCGCTCTCCCGCGGTCAGGAACAAAACCAAGGTGTTTCTGGTTGGGGCAATGGATTTCTCGCAAGTCTGTCCGATCGTTCTGGGAAAGGGCCCGACAACACGGGATCTTTCTCGGAGAGCATCTTCGACATGACCCGTCAGCTGGGCCAGTCGGGTGCAGGCACCAACGAGATGTGGGGCGGCAACGGCGGTACGCGACAGATGTCCAACTGGGGCAGCACGGGACTGGGGCTCGGTGGAATTCTCGGCGCCAGTGACATCAGCGACCGCGCTCAAGGCAACGACACCAGCATTTGGGGTGGCCTCGGTCTCGGTCTCGGTGGCGGCGAGTGGGCCGCCCAAAACACGAACGCGGCCGGAATGACTCGGAGCAGCAACGGCTTTAGTGGCGGAGCGGGGGTCAACGGCCAGCTCGGCGGGGCCCTCGATCTTTTCGGCGAGCAAGTCTCTCAAAGTGCCGAAGTTTACCGGGGAGTCGGCGGAAACGCCTATGGCTTTAACCAAAGCGCCTACACCGACGCAGATGGTGTCGAGCACGCGGGCTCTCAAGGCTACGGTGTCGACGCCAACTACACGCCTCTTGGCATCAACAACGCGCAATCGGCCTACCAGGGCCGAATGGGCTCCGGCGGTTCAAGCGTTGAGAACGCGGTGCTTGGCAAGATGAGCGGCTCGGGCGAGATCAGCCGGTCCGACGATGGCACGGTTACGGCCACCGGTGCATTTTCTCCGGGTCGCACCGAAGTCCACAACGCCGAAGCGCACTTCGACAGTGCCCTGGGCCACACCGAGGCGTCCTTAGGAAGCTTCGGCACCGGGCCGCAGTACCAGGGGAATTTCAGTGTGAACCCCGAGACCGGCAGCTTCGGCGGCGGCGCTCAGTGGGCTGGCGACGGCATGAAGTTCAACGACGGCGCGGTCAGCCACGATTTTGGCAACGGCACCACGGTCGACGGCAGCTTTGGCGAGATCAGCACCGCGAACGATTGGGCCTACAACGCAGGCTGGGACAACGAGACCAACACACTCTCGGCAGATGCCCACTACGCTACAGGCAACACCGTGACCGACGTTAACGTAGGCCTCAACTCGGAGTATGGCGGCATCAATGGCCACCTGGGCGAGTACAAAGACGGCGTCGACATCAACGGCGAAATGAGCGTCGGCCCGGATGGACTGCACGCAACCGGCCATGGCTCGGGCGGCGGCTTCCAGGTCAGCGACGCCGATCTGGCGTACGGCCAAGAGGGGGTCTACTACCAACAGGCGCACCTCGACCACTTCAGCACCCGCACCGAAGTGCAGGGCGGCAGCCTCGACATCGACGGCAACGGCGTGGCGGCTTCGGTCGAGAGCGTTCGTACCGGTGGTTTCCGCATGGGTGGCCAAGTCGACGAGCACGGCAACAAGATCGCGGGTCTTACCGGCCACAGCGACATCCTGGGCATGACCACCGACTACTCAGTCGGCGAGATTTCCAATGACATCGCGCTCACCAACGCCTTCTTTAATGTCAATGGCGATGGGGTCGATGGCGGCTTCGAAGAGCTCGACTTTGGTGGGATTCGCGTCAGCGACGTCAATGTCGATGCCGACCTTGGCGCTTTAGGTCAGGGCGACGCCCACTTGGGTGCGTTTAGCAATGGCAACAACATCAAGGGTGCACAGTTCAGCGCCAGCGGTGACGGCCTTAACGTGTCGGCTGAGGCCATTGGCATCATGGGGATGGACATCGCTGACTTGGGCGGTAACTACCAAGGCCCTGGCGGCCTCCACGCCTCGGCACAAATGGACAAGTTGCACACGGGGTTGGGCGTCAATGGCTTCAACGCCAGTCTCGACCGTGATGGCCTCGATGTGCACGCCGACAACGTGAACTACAATGCGCTCGAGCTGGGCGGCGTCGACTTGAACGCGGGTGTCGATGGCGTGTACGATGCCAGCCTCGGACTTGACCATGGCAGCTTCAACAGCTTCAACGCTGATAACGTCAACGTAGGGCTCGATAAGAACGGTCTCGCCGTGTCGGGTGACAACGTCTCGTACAGCTACTTGGCTGCCGAGGGCCTCACCGCCGAGACGAACTACTTCGACGGTGCGGTGGGCACCAACCTCAGCCTCGGTAAGGGCAGCTTCGGCGCTGGTCACGCCGATCACATCTCCTACGACACCAACATCATGGAGTCGAACCTCGAGGTCGAGAACCTCAACGCGCACGGTCTTCAGCTCGAAGACGTCGCGGTGGGTGCCAACATCGGCGACGCTCGTGCAGACGTCGGCGCCGACCAACTCAACGTGCTCGATCTCAACGTCGGTCACGCCGAGGCCCACAGCCAAGCGTTTGGAACTGCTGGTCAAGCCAACGTCCAAGACGCGCGGCTCGACCTGCTCAACGTCGAAGGCGGCAACGCAATGCTGTCCTACGGCGGCCAAGACATCGTCGGTGCGTCGGGCGACTACCGTGCTGCGGTGGGCGTGGCGAACGCCGATCTGGACTACGACCTGTTGGAGGGACGCGCCTCTGGCTCTTTTGAAGACGCCAACGTCAGCAGCCAGCTCAGCAACGCCAGCGTCAACTTCATGGGCAGCGAGTACGAAGTCCCCGACATGGGCTACGACGTGCACGCCAGCGGACAGGGCAACGTCGATCTAATGTCCGGCACCGCCGCCGCCTCCGCGACCCTCGCCGGCTCCTCGATGAACTTCGCCGGTTACGAACTTGAGGTCGGCGATTGGGCCCAAGCCAGCGCCGGTGTCGATATCACCCAAGGTGCGGTCAACGCGAACATCGGCGGCGACAACGGCGTCGGCGTCGACGCCAGCCTGGCCGACATGAACCTCGACCTGAACCTCTTCGGCATGGACATCGACGTCGACGAGGGCATCTCCGACGCGGCCGGTGCCGTCGCAGACGTCGCCAGCGATGCTTGGGATGGGATCTCCTCGGGTGCTTCCTACGTCGCCAGCCTGCTGCCAAGCTTCAGTCTCTGGTAGGGTTCCGGTGCTCGCGGCGGCTCGCCTGCCCGCTCACGATTCCCCACTCAAGGAGCGCTTAGTATGGAAGATGGATTCTCCCTCGCACCCGAGGCGATCAAAGCTTGGTGTGACCGGAATAACATTCAGTTTATTGTCAACGAAGACCTCGGTCAGTTGGGCATCCCGCTGCCGCTCGGCAAAGGTTATCTGCTACGGGTTCTGCCCCGGCCCGATCGCCACATGATGACCCTGGTCGTGCCCTTGCCCGTCAAGGTGCCGCCGGCGCTGATCAATGAGGTTTCGAAGGCCACGGCCCTCGCCAACTCAGCCACCTTCATGGGTGCTTGGGTGCTCAATCATGGCAAGGGCGAGATTTACTTCCGGGTGACCCTGCCCACCCGCGGCGTGATGTACGACGACGAAGGATTCAAGTGGGTCCTCGATGTGATGGTGATGTCGTTGCGAAGTGTGGTGCCGGCGTTGGGCCGCATTCTTCGTGAGGGTGCGCCTGCGTCGACGGTGCTGCAGCCGCCACAGGCTCCGAAAGCGCCAGCGGAGCCGAAAGCCGAGTAGGTTGGTGAACGCTGTGTTCCAGGGGGAGCCGCCCAACGGCAGTCAACGCCGAACGCTGTTCTCCCGCAACCACCCGTGCGCCGCATCCGGACACAGCTGCGCCCTTAACCTCGGCGCCAACTGCGCCAACACCCGCCGAGTGAGCGTGTCGAGATCTTCTGGACTCAACGTCTCCCAGCTGGCCGGCTGCGTGAACCGCAGTCGCGCCCAAGCCGGAATCGTGTCGGGCTGAAGAAGGAGCCCGTGGGTCTCGGGAGCCAGGGCCATCGGGCTGCGTCGCATCAGCATGAACGGCGACAGGGACGCGCTGTGCAAGACGTCCAGGTGGGAGAGGATGAAGTCGACGGTCTCGTTGGCTTGGGACAGCGTCTCGCCCGGGAAACCGACCATACACAGGGCGCGCACGCGCACACCGGCGGCGCTTGCGTCGGTCAGGACCCGCTCGACGACCTCCTGGCGGACGCCCTTGTCCATTCGGGTGCGCACTTCGTCGTTGGCCGACTCTAGACCCATCCACAGCTCGTCGAGGCCGGCGGATGCGGCTTCGCGGAGTAGATCGGCGGTGAAGCCCGGCTGGAATCGGGCGCGGGCGGTCCAGCGAGCGTCAAAGGGCAGGGCGCGGACGGCTTCGGAGATCTGACGAAGCTGCTTGGGCGTGATCAGATCGTCTCGGATGCGGAAGTAGGTACAGCCAAGGTGTTGGTGGGCGTCTGCCATGCTGGCCACCAAGCGGTCCACGGAGCTGACGCGATATCCCGGATGATGCGCCTGAATAGCGCAGAAAGTACACTTTCCCCAGGGACATCCGCGACCCAGCCGCACGTCGGCGACCGGCGTGGGCGTACAGTACCAGTCGGCCTGGATGCCCGCGAAGGAGGCGGGCGGATGGGTTGAAAGGACTTCGGCGAATCGGACGGGTCGCGCTGGGGCATCGGCCCAGAAGAGGTTGGGGACCGTGCCATCCCCTTCGGCCTCGGGGTCGGTGAGGGCTTGAACCAGGCGCCACAGGCCGGTCTCTGCCTCGCCCAAGAAGGCGCCGTCGAAGTCCTCGAAGGCGGCGTGTTTCCGTCCGCTCAGGAAGTCTTCGGTGAAGTCTTCGGGCGCGATCTCGTCTTGCAGGGAACCGTACAGCACCAAGGCGCCGGTGTAGCCCCGTTGGCGAAGCAGCCGAGCCAACGTGAGCGCGTGGACCCGTTGTTCGGGGTAGACCAGGGCGATGGCGATGGCGTTTGGATTGGACTCCGCCAGATGAGCGGCGGCGTCGGTGAGGGTGGGCAGGGCTGGATTGCGGGCGGGGTCCAAACCAATGCGTCGGGCGCTGTGCACGCTGGCTGCGTCGATCTCAGGGAAGGACAGGGCGCGGACCGAATAGGGCACGCGGTGTTGCTGGGAGATGCGTTTACAGGCGGCTTTGATCTGGGCCATGCCTACGTCGCGGGTGGCGGGGTCGGCGTAAGTCGCGGGGTCTTGAAGGGCTGCAAACGCCGGCACATGACCGAGCAAGTCCTGGCTGAGCTTGGCGGACAGGTCGAGGAGGGTGACGTCCAGTCCCTTGGCGCGCAGAAAGGCCCCGGTGTGTGTGAGGTCGGCGGGCACGCTGGTGTAGTACCAGAGGGGTGGGTACACCAGCGCGATGGCGCCGGGGCTAGATGGGGGCATCGGGCGTCTCACCCCAGACCTTGGTGACCATCGTCTGTTTGGTGAGGTCTTTGGGTAGCAGAGAGGCCTCGCCTCGTATGTATGGCCCCAGGTCGTCGTTGAGCGAGCCGGTCACCCACACCCAGTTGGGCACGTCGTCGCGTTTGATGGCGATTCGATCTTGACCGCGGATCCAACGGTACTCCCACTTGCGGCTTCGATTACCAAGGGGGATGCGGATGTATGCGCTGATGGCCCGATGCGGGTAGGCCTCGCCGAGTTCATGCAGCGCCGCGGCGACTTCCGTGGTCTTCCAGGACTCCCCAAGGGTGACCCAGCTGGTTTGAACTTTCCAGATGCCGCGCCGCTGCTCCTCGAGCTTACCGGGCGCGTCGCCAAAGTCGGCGATCAGCAACGCTCCTTTTTGGCTGATGGCGGGCGTTCTGTAGCGCTCCTCCATGCGATTCTCGAGCCACGCGCGTCCTTCGTCGGTCCACTTGAGGGAGCCGTAGCTGCCCACCGCCCGCCGGGTCACCCGAGTGATGGCCTTCTCTTCTTCCGGCATTTGCCCGCCATACTTTCGGTCCAACACCCGTTGGATGACCGGGTCGATCAGGGCGGGTTCGGTGAGCGCGAAGAAGGCGTCGTGATTGTAGTGGTTGCGGACATTGTCGATCAGTTGCGACCGGGCAATCTCCCAGGGGGTCTTGGCCATGAGGTCCTCGTTGGGGCGAGTATACGGCAACCTGCAATGGATAGCGCCGGTTCTACGATTCTGAGCTAAGTGTTCGAGTCAGTGGCCACCCGGGCGGTGGAAGAACGGGACAATGCCTGGATTGCCTGCCCGAAGACGTTGGCGCGATTATTGAAGAGTAGTTTGGCGATACGTGGTCTGGCCCCTGTCTCAGCAGCATCACCAGCGATAGACTGCGAACCAAGAGGTGTGTGTATGCCGAATTTTCTACAGAATATCTTCATCCTGGCAACCATTTCAATGGTTGTAACCGGTACTATCGGTTGTGGCGTGGGAAGCTCCGATGACGAGGTTTTGGTCCTCGAAGAGGCACCCGCGGCGAACGCCGACATCGTTAGCGCCCACACCGAGGGTGTGATCTCTCAGCGGGAAGAGATTCGCGTGAGATTTACGTCGGCGGTGGCGGTCGATAGCATGCTGGGCAACGAGGTAGCGTCGCCGTTCCATTTTCAGCCGGCCATCAAGGGCAAGGCGGTTTGGAAGAGTACTCGAGAGATCACTTTTCAACCCGACGAATACCTTGTTCAGGGCACCGAGTATCGAGCAAATGTCGACCTGGGTGTACTCCAAGAGTCCTGGACAGGGCAGACCTTTGGCTTCGAGTTTACGGCCGAGCAACAGTCTTATCGCCCCGACCTTGTAGGCCTAGAGTCGTTCAGCGCCGACGGCAGTGTGCAGCAGTTCAAAGGCACCCTCATCACCGCCGACGTGGCCGAAGAAGCCAACGTCGAGCAGGTGCTATCCGCTAAGTACGCGGGCGAAGCCGCCGAGATCGTCTGGACCCACTCGGGCGACGGTCTGAATCACTATTTCACCGTGAAGAACCTGGCTAGAGGCGACGACACGACACGCCTTATTCTGGATTTCGACGGTGACGCCATCGACGTAGATCAGCAGCTCCGTAAGACCATCGAGGTGCCATCGTTGGACCAGTTCGAGGCGGCATCGGCGCGTCCGGTCAGCGAAGGACAGCAGTTCATCGAGCTTCGGTTCACGGATCCCCTGGACGAAAAGCAAGATCTAAATGGCTTAGTCACGGTCAGCAACCACCCCGATGTTCGTTTTGATATCCGAGGAAGCGTGCTCAAGATCTTCAGCAACGCTTCGTTCAACGAGACGCTGACGGTCGAGATCGAGGGCATCACCAACGCCGCCGGTCGAAAGCTGCCCAATAGCCAGTCCCTCCAGGTCAGCTTTACGCCCATCAAACCTGCGGTGAGATTCGCCGGCAAGGGCGTCATCTTCCCCACGACCGAGACGCTCACTGTGCCCATCGAGGTGGCCAACCTTCAGGCGGTCGAGGTCGAGGCCTACCGGGTCTACGACACCAACATTCCCCAGTTCCTCCAGGTGAACTCCCTCGAAGGCGACGAGCAGCTGAACCGGGTTGGCGAGCGCATCTGGAAACAACGGGTCGAGATCGAGCAGTCCAAAGACCGCACCAACCGCTGGGTTCGTCTGGGCCTCGACCTGTCCGACCTGGTGGCCGAGCATCCCACGGGTCTGTACCGACTAGAGCTGTCCTTTACCCGCCATGACGTGGTCTGGGACTGCGCCTCCGAGCCGCCTCCGCGTGTGGCCGTCGACAGTCCCTCGCTAGAGATCGACTGGGAGACCGGTAATGCGGAGTCCAGCTACTGGGACTTCTGGGGCGGCGATATGCCCTACTGGGAAGCCCGCGACCACCGTGAGGACCCCTGCCATGTGGGCTATTACCGCAAGTTCTACGACCACGATCTGGTGCAGTCCCGAAACGTGATGATCAGCGACGTGGGTATCATCGCAAAGCAGGGCTTGGACGGTGAGATCATCACCGTCGTTACCGACTTGCGTACGGCAGAGCCCATCGAGGGCGCTGTGGTCTCCGTGCTCGACTATCAGCTTCAAGAGATCAGCGGTGACAGCACCAATGTAGATGGCGAGCTGAGGCTGACCGCCGACCACAAGCCGTTTGTGGTGAAAGCCGAGAGCGATGGTCACTTAGGCTTCCTGAAGCTCGACCGCGGCTCTAGCTTGTCGGTCAGTCACTTCGACGTCTCGGGCGCGTCGGTCCAGAAGGGCCTTAAGGGCTTCATGTACGCCGAGCGCGGCGTGTGGCGGCCCGGCGACGACATCTTCCTCAGTTTTATCCTCCAAGACGACACGAGCAAGCTTCCCACCGACCACCCCGTGCACTTCGAACTGCGTAATCCTCAGGGGCAATTGGTGGAGCAACGCGTCATCACCGATGGCGTGAACGGCTTCTACGATCTCGAGACGCGCACGGCCAGCGATGCCATGACAGGCAACTACATGGCCAAGGTTCGGGTGGGCGGCGCGTCCTTCCAAAAATTGCTGCGGGTGGAGACGGTGGTTCCCAACCGCCTCAAGCTCAACGTCAACTTTGGTACTGAGCTGATCAAGGGGCCCGATGCACGCCTCGACTCTACGCTCTCGGCCGAGTGGCTCCACGGGGCCATCGCCAAGAACATGGACGCCAGCATCGAGGTGTCGCTCTCCAGCAAGAAGACCACGTTCGCCAAGTACGCGGACTTTGTGTTCGACGACCCCACCCGCAGCGTCGACGATGACGTCCGCGAGCTGTTCGAGGGTCGGTTGAACGACAAGGGCGAGGTTCAGGTGGACGAAGCCATTCCCACGCCGTCGGACGCGCCGGGAATGCTCAACGCCAAGTTCATCACCCGGGTGTTCGAGCCCGGTGGCGCCTCCAGCAGTGACGAGGTCAGCATCGCGGTGTCTCCCCACGAGCGGTACGTCGGTATCAAGACGCCTAAGGGCGATAAAGCACGCGACATGCTGCTTACCAACGTGAAGCATCCCGTTGAGATCGTCACCGTAGACGCGGACGGAAATCCGACCGGCGATGGTCAAGTCGACCTCAAGCTCTACAAGATCAACTGGCGCTGGTGGTGGGACAAGGGCAACGACAACCTGGCCAGCTACGCCGGTAGCAGCAGTCACCAATCCGTCGCCGAAGGCAGCATTCAGATGAAGAATGGTGTTGGAAAGTGGGAGTTTGAGGTCGAATACCCCGAGTGGGGTCGGTACCTGCTGGTCGCCTCCGACAAAGATGGCACCCACCGCGTCGCCAAGGTCACCTACATCGACTGGCCCGGTTGGGCGGGGCGTGGTCAGAAAGACAACCCCGGCGGTGCCAGCGTGTTGAGCGTCACCACGGACCACAACAAGGTTGAGGTGGGCGACGAGATCACCCTGAACATCCCCACAGCCATGGGCGGCCGAGCGCTGGTCAGCCTAGAGACGGGCACCAAGGTGCTGGACATGGACTGGGTAGAAGCCACCGGTGAGACCACCCAATACAGGTTTACCGCCACGGCCGATATGGCGCCCTCGGTGTTCGCGAACGTGACGCTGATGCAGCCGCACAGCAACACCAGCAACGATCTACCGCTTCGACTCTACGGAATCACCCCCATCGAGGTGGTCGATCCGGGCACCAAGCTGCAGCCGAAGATCGCCACCGCCGCGGTGTTTGAGCCGCAAACCACGGCGTCAATCGCCATCTCCGAGGTGTCGGGTCAAGCCATGACCTACACCCTCGCGGTGGTCGACCAAGGTCTGTTGGGGCTCACCCGATTCAAGACGCCCGATCCGTGGACAGAGTTCTTCCGCCGTGAAGCGCTGGGTGTGCGTACCTGGGACCTCTACGATTTGGTCGCGGGTACCTATGAGGGCTCCCTCGAAGGTCTGCTCGCCATCGGTGGTGACGGGTCCGACGGCGCACCCCCGAACGCCAAGGCCAATCGGTTTGTACCCATGGTGCGTGTGTTGGGGCCGTTCGAACTCGCCGCGGGCGAGCCCGCGAGTCCCAACATCGACATTCCGCCGTACATCGGTGAAGTCCGAGAGATGTTGGTCGCCGGCCAGAACGGCGCCTTTGGCAAGGCCGAGAAGGCCGTGAAGGTGAAGAAGCCGCTGATGCTGTTGGCCACGCTTCCCCGGGTTCTGGGTCCGCAAGAGACCTTGTCGCTGCCGGTGAACGTGTTTGCCCTCGAAGACAACATCAAGAACGTGACCGTCACCGCCACGGTAAAAGGCCCGATAGAAATACCTGGCGATCAAAGCAAGAAGATCACCTTTAGCGACCCAGGAGATCAGCTGGTCAACTTCGACCTAGAGGTGGCTGACGCTTTGGGAATCGCCGTGGTCACGGTAGTGGCAGAGGGCGGCGGTCAGCGCGCCGAGCAGACCATCGAGATCGACATCCGACACCCCGGTAGCCGCGTCACCGATGTGGTGGGCGAGGTTGTCGAAGATGGAAAAGACTGGTCACAGCTGGTGAACTTAGTCGGCTTAGAAGGCACGAACGAGGTCACTCTCGAAGTCAGCCGCGTGCCGCCTCTCGATCTGTCCAATCAGATCGACCGCCTCATCCGCTATCCCCACGGTTGTGTCGAGCAGACCACCTCTTCGGTCTTCCCGCAGCTGTACCTGGCCACGTTGATGGACCTCCCACCCACCCAGCAGGACGAGATTCAGAACAACGTGCAGGCCGGAATCAAGCGGTTGCGTAGTTTCCAGACGAGTAACGGTGGTATGGCGTACTGGCCGGGTCAGCGCGACACCAACGCTTGGGGCACCAACTACGCCGGTAACTTCCTCATCGAGGCCGAGCGGGCGGGCTTCTTGCTCCCCTCGGGTATGCGGTCGAACTGGGTGAGCTTCCAGAAGCGTAAGGCGAACCAATGGTCTTCCAGCACCGCTCACAGTGACCTCGAGCAGGCCTACCGCTTATATACGTTGGCGTTGGCCGGCGAGGCCGAGCTGGGCGCCATGAATCGCCTGAAGGCTGGCAATCTGTCGGTGGCGGCGAAGTGGCGGTTGGCTGCGGCCTACCAACTTGCAGGTCAAGACAAGGTAGCGGCCGACCTCATCGAGAAGGTGACCGTCAGCGTGAAGCGCTACGCAGAGCTGAACGGCACCTTTGGCTCGGATATCCGAGACGAAGCCATGATTCTCTAGACCCTGGTGCTGCTGGGACGTCAGAAAGAAGCCAGCCTATTGGCCCGTAGTGTGTCCGATAAGCTGGCCGAGCGTCGGCACGCCAGCACGCAGACCACCGCCTACGCCCTGGTCGCCTTGGCTCGATTCAGCGAGGACGGCCTGGGCTCGGGTGTGACCGAATACACCTGGAGCTTGGACGGCTCGGCGCCGGCCAAGGTGTCCTCCGACAAGGCCATCTCTCAGGTGGTGCTGCCGGTTCAGGACGGCTCTAAGCCCCAGCTTGTGGTGAAGAACGCCAGCGGGGGTGTGCTGTTTACGCGGCTGATCACCAGTGGCCTTCCGCCGCTGGGAACCGAGAAAGCGTCTGCGAATCAGCTGGCGATGAACGTTCACTACCGCACGCCGTACGACCAGAACGTGATGCCCGAGTACCTCACCCAAGGCACGGACTTCGTGGCGATCATCGAAGTCACCAATACGGGCGCGCAAGCCGCCGAACAGCTGGCGTTGTCCCACATCATTCCGTCGGGCTGGGAGATTCACGGCACCGCTCCGGGCAAGGGTCCGGGCTACGACTACCGCGACGTGCGCGACGACCGAGTCTACACTTACTTCAACCTCAAGCCGGGCGAGACTCGTCAGTTCGAGGTGGGGCTACACGCCAGTTACATCGGTCACTACTACATGCCTCCCATCCAAGTCGAGGCCATGTACGACGCCACCATCCAGGCCCGCACGCCTGGCATGTGGGCCGACGTGGCCCTCACCGCGCCGGCGGGCTGATCAATGAACCCCTGGAGCCGCCGGCTTCGCCTGGGAATCACCGGCGCCTTTGTCGGCTTCATGGGCTTCCTCGCGGTTCCGGTGGTTCACATCGACACCCCGCTCTCCACGGTGATGGTCGACGCCAATGGCGTGCTTCTGGGCGCGCAGATCGCCGATGATGAGCAGTGGCGGTTTCCACCCTCGGGCACCGAGAAAACCAAATTCAGCCGTGCCCTGGTGGTGGCCGAAGACAAGCGTTTCTACCAGCACCCCGGCGTGGACCCCATCGCGGTGGCTCGCGCGGTCCGACTGAATGTTCTGCAGCGAAGGGTGGTTACGGGGGCCAGCACCCTCACCATGCAGGTGGTGCGCATCTCGCGGGGAAATCCGGGTCGAACCGTGCCAGAGAAGCTGGTTGAAGCCGTGTTGGCGCTGCGATTGGACTTCGCGCTATCCAAGGCCGAGATTCTGGCCTGTTACGCGGATAACGCGCCCTTTGGCGGGAACACCGTGGGCGTCGAGGCGGCGGCCTATCGCTACTTTGGACGCTCGGCGTCGGACCTAAGCTGGGCAGAGGCGGCCACGTTGGCGGTGCTGCCGAACAGTCCGGGGCTGATTCACCCGGGTCGAAACCGCGATCGCCTGGGCGAGAAGCGCGACCGCTTGCTGGACAAGATCTACGCTCAGGGGCTGATGTCGGCCCAAGACCTGGACTTGGCGAAGCTCGAGTCGCTGCCTGAGTCTCCTCGTCGTGTGCCTCGGTTGGCGCCGCACCTGCTCACTCGGGCGATTGTTGGGCAGGGTGAGGGGCTGCGCTTCGAGACCACCCTCGACGCCTCACTGCAGTCTCGGACCACAGACGTGGTTTGGCGTCACCATCGTCGACTCTCGGCGAATCAGGTGCATAACTTGGCGGTGATGGTCGTTCATGTTCCCACGGGAGAGGTGCGCGCCTACGTGGGTAATGTGCCTGAATTCGAGCGGGCCGAGCATCACAATCACGTCGACGTCATTACCAGCCGCCGCAGCACCGGCAGCCTGCTCAAACCCTTCCTGTACGGCGCCATGCTCGAACAGGGCGAGCTGCTTCCCGACCAACTGGTGCCCGACGTGCCCATCCGAATCGGTGGGTTTGCCCCGGAGAACTTCGATCGGACTTTCATGGGTGCCCTACCGGCCTCCGAGGCCTTGGCGCGGTCCCGAAACGTACCGGCCACATGGATGTTGAAGGACTACGGCGTGGGGCGATTCCACGACCGACTGCAGCGCTTGGGCATGCGCACCCTGGACCGAACCGCCGACAATTACGGGCTCACCTTGGTCTTGGGCGGCTGTGAGGGCTCCGTGTGGGACCTGACCACCCTGTACCGAAACCTGGCCTGGAGTGCGATGAATCCCGACGCAACCCAGGGGCCAAATGCCGTGTACTGGCAGGGAGATGGCCAGACGGATTCACCGCTTGACACCCTGGATCCGGGGGCGGCCTTCCTCACGCTCACCGCCCTCGAAGAGGTGAACCGACCCGGGGTCCACGCCAGCTGGCGCACCTACGGGAGTGGACGCCGAGTGGCCTGGAAGACAGGAACAAGCTTTGGTTTTCGCGATGGTTGGGCCATCGGAACCACCCCGCAGTACGCCATCGGGGTTTGGGTGGGCAACGCGGATGGCGAAGGTCGACCAGACCTCACGGGCTTTCAGGCGGCGGCGCCGGTGCTGTTTGATCTGTTTGACTTGGTGGAGTCTGGGGCCTGGTTTGAGGACCCCACAGAAGCGCTCGCGTGGGTAGAACTCTGCCAGCGGAGTGGCATGATCGCGGGTCCAGACTGCGAACATCGGGTAGAGGCCCAGGTGCCATTGGCCGGTGAGCGGTCGCAGGTGTGCGGCTACTGCGAGCGGATTCACTGCGACCAGAGCTGCACCCACCGTGTCCACGCTGGCTGCGCGCGGTCGGATCAGATGCAGGCCAGATCTTGGTTCG
>JAACDH010000190.1 GCA_009936995.1 Rhodobacterales bacterium | reverse complement strand
GCCTGTGTCCGCAACCACCGTGCTCTCGGGGTCGGCTGCGCGGCGGCCGGCCGAGGCCGTTCCACCGGAACAGCGCTGGCGCCTGGGTCGGGTGGTGGTGATCGGCCCCAGCACCTACAAGGTATGCCAAGAGGTTGGAATCGCCGCTCACGCCATGGCCAAACCGCACTCGGTGGCCGGTATGGTCGAGGCGCTCCATGGCCTGTGCGTCTAACCGGGGTGCACCTACTCGCCCTTGAGTCGAAACGCGATCTCGCGTCCCAGCGCGACCGCGTGCAGCCTGTCGGAGCGCAAGAGCAGTCTTTTGGGTGCGCTCATGACATCATCGCCCCACACGCCGCGGGCCACCAATTGGTCGCCTTCGAGAACTGCATGACACGCCGCTGGCGCACTGCAACCGCCGCTGATCACTTCTAGGAATGCCCGCTCGACCGCTACGCAAACGGCAGTGTCTTCATGGTGGATATGATCGAGGACTTCGAGGAGCTTGGTGTGGTCTCGACGACACTGTAGGGCCAGCGCCCCCTGCCCCACAGACGGCGTCATCTCATCGATATCGAAGAACTCGGTGATCGCGTTTGCGCGGTCGAGTCGCTTGAGGCCCGCGGCGGCCAGCACAACGGCATCGTACGCTCCGTCCCGCTGCTTCTGGACGCGGGTATCGACGTTGCCGCGAATCCCGCGAATCTTGAGGTCGGGTCGAAGGGCACGAAGCTGCATGGCTCTTCGAACCGACCCGGTTCCCACGACAGCGCCCTGGGCCAAGTCGGCCAACCTCGCGCCAACCATCACATCGCGCGGGTCTTCGCGCCGAGGAACTGCGGCGATCACCAGCCCTTTGGGGTTGTCTGTGGGCATGTCCTTCATGGAGTGGACGGCCAGATCGAGGCTGCCATCGAGGAGGCCTTGCTCGAGTTCCTGGGTGAACAGACCTTTTCCACCGACCTCTGCCAACGGACGGTCCGTGACGCGATCGCCCTTGGTCGAGATGATCACCAGCTCGACGGGATGTCCGGTGGACTGAGTGATCGCAGCCGCCACATGGCCGCTCTGGGTCTTGGCCAAAAGCGAGCCGCGGGTTCCGAGTCGAATGGTCTTCATCAATTTTTCCGGGGGTCGCTAGAGGAACTGGATTCCACCAGGTTGCTCGCACCGATTTCACGAATTTGCGGATGCAGGAGTTTCTTAACGATGGCGCGGGTCATCGCGTCAATGGCGTCGCGTTGTTCTGTACTGAGCCCCATCATCATTTTCGAAGATCGCTGCAGCTCGGCGACTCGGATCTGCTCTGCGTTTAGCGTGAGTTCGGCGATCTGCGACCGCATCCCCATCTTGCTCAGGCTGTGCATGAAGCGCACTGCCTCGGATTCGACCAGTTCAGACGCCACCTTTGCGGCAGCAACCCGAGCATCTTGGCCCTGCCCGACCACAGCGACCAGATCGTCAATGTTGAACAGGTAGGCCTCTTCGAGATCGTCGACAGCCGGATCGATATTCCGTGGAACCGATAAGTCGACCAGAAACAAGGTCTCCCAGCGTCGGCGCCGCAGCGCTGCCGCCACCGTGGCCTTGTCGATGAATGGCTTTTGGGCTCCAGTGGCAGTGATGACGATATCCACACGGCTCAGGTACTCGTTGAGACGTTCCCACGGAACCGCAGTTCCACCTGTGGTTTCCGCAAGCTCTGATGCGCGCTCTAGGGTGCGGTTACAGATAAGCAGCTCGGCCAAGCCTTCGCCCAACAGCGCCCGCGCAACCTGGCGTCCCATGTCGCCAACGCCAACCAGCAGCGCCCGACGGCCACGAAGCCCACCAAACACCTGCAGGGCTAGGTCGACGCCCGCGTTTCCGATCCCCACCCGATTCTTGCCGATGTCGGTCTCGGTTCGGACTTTCTTCGCCACCGACATCGTCCGTTGGGTCAGCGGACGAAGGACTTTCCCCAGGGACTCTGCGCGCTCTGCGACCCGCACTGCATCTTTTACCTGACCGAGGATCTGTGGTTCGCCAAGCACCAAGCTGTCGAGGGAGCTAGCCACCCGAAAAAGGTGTCGAACCGCGCTCTCTCCGCGATGCCAATACAGGTAGGGACTAAGTTTTCGCCCCCGTGGGAGGTAGTCCTGTAAGCGATTAGGCTCGCGAGGCACGGCGTACAACTCGACGCGGTTACAGGTGCTGATCAACATCGCTTCATCGACTACACCGTCTTGCCGAAGTCGGGTCAGGGTGTCGATCACCATGGACTCATCCATGGCCAGTTTCTCGCGAACCTCGACGGGCGCTGTGTGGTGCGAGAGCCCCACCGCGACGAGTTTGGTTTTCTCAGCTGGCATAACCATGCCACCCTGAGACCAAGTAGTTCACGCCAACAAGGCTGAACAATAAACCACCGAAGCCAAGAATACTAAATAGCGCCGTCCGGCGTCGGCGTCGTCCACCCACCAAACGAACCTGTAATGCCAAGCCATACCAGAACCAGATCAGCACCACCGACCATACTTTCGCGTCCACGGTCCAGGCGTGATGGAGGCTGGCTGTCGCCCAAGCGCCACCGGCTCCGATGCCCAGGGTCAGGAAGATGAACCCGAACAGCATGGCACGGAACTGAATTCGGTCGAGGACCTCGAGAGAAGGCAATCGCTGCAGTCCGTCGAAGCGTTTCTTTTTTAGGCGATCGCGCGCCCACAGATACACCACGCCGACGATGCTAGAGAGCCCGAAGCCTCCGATTCCAGAAAATACCAGCGCCAGATGAACCGGTAACCAAGCCGAATACCCGGTGACTTCGAGGGCCCGAATGCCGTGAGAGGGGACAACCAAGGCCGTACCTAGCAACACGAGGGCGAAGGGCGAAACCAGCATGCCCAATGCGCGAACGCGACCAATTCCAACCCAGGCATAGGCGACCATGACACCCAGCGATATTGCAGATAGCCCCTCTTGAATACCTGGCGTCGTGTTGCCCTCGAACACAAGCCACGTGAGGGCCACAAGGTGCAGAATAGCCGCGATCGTGGCCACCGTTCGGGCGCGCGCCACCGACCGTTCTCCAACCCAAGCAGGCAGCAGATGAACAATGGTGAGCCAACCGTAGAGGGCCAGCACGGGTATGTAGAGGAGACGGATCACAAAGCCTATGTAATTTCCCGGGCACCCTTGTGTGAACTGGTTAATTCAAAGGGACCAAAAACAACGCCCTTTGGAGCCCAAATGAGCCAAGTCGACGACATCACAGATGCCAACTTTGACGCAGAAGTACTGCAATCCGACAAGCCGGTCCTCATCGACTTCTGGGCCACCTGGTGCGCTCCCTGCAAGGCCTTGTCTCCCGCAGTCCACTCTATAGCCGAGGAGCACGCCGACACCCTCAAAGTCGTCAAGCTGGACATCCAAGCAAACATGAAGACGGCCCTGCACTTCAAGGTCAACAGCATCCCCACCTTGATCGTGATT
>JAACDH010000019.1 GCA_009936995.1 Rhodobacterales bacterium | reverse complement strand
GATGTCGGACTCGTCCCAACCCCGACGGCAGGCCTCGAAGACCGCAGCCATTCGGTCCGGCGTGGCCGTCGTTAGAGAGGACCGAATACGTTCGTCGCTCCAGTTACCTACTTCGGGATAGCCCCCTTCGAGGGAGGCGATGGCCTTGAGGCAGGCTTCTTGGAAGGAGCCGCCGATACCCATGACCTCGCCCACAGAGCGCATTGCGCTGCCGAGTTTGCGGTCGGAGTCGGCAAATTTCTCGAAGTTCCATCGGGGGAACTTGACGATGACGTAATCTAGAGACGGTTCGAAGCAGGCCGGCGTCACCTTGGTGATGTCGTTCTGGAGCTCGTCGAGGGTGTAGCCAACGGCCAGCTGGGCGGCGATCTTGGCGATGGGAAAACCGGTCGCCTTCGAGGCCAGGGCTGATGAGCGGCTCACCCGAGGATTCAGCTCGATGACGATGACTTCACCGTTATCGGGGTTGATCGCAAACTGGACGTTGCAACCACCCGTCTCAACGCCCACCCGGCGCACGATCTTGATGGAGAGATCGCGCAGGTGCTGATACTCGCGGTCGGTGAGTGTCATGGCGGGCGCCACGGTGATGCTGTCACCCGTGTGAATGCCCATTGGATCAAAGTTCTCGATGGAACAGATGACCACCACGTTGTCGGCCAGATCGCGAATGACCTCAAGCTCAAACTCCTTCCAACCCAGGAGAGAGCGCTCCACGAGCACGCTGCCTACGGGCGACAAGCGCAGGCCGTCTTGGACGATGTTGCGGAACTCTTCCATGTTCCAAGCCACGCCACCGCCCAATCCACCGAGCGTGAAGGAGGGGCGGATGATGGCTGGCAACGAGACCATTTCGAGCAGAACGATGGCCTCTTCTAGAGAGGTCGCGACCCCCGATACCGCCACACCCACACCAATCTCGATCATCGCCTCTTTGAAGCGCTGACGGTCTTCGGCCAGGTCGATGGTGTCCGGATCGGCGCCGATGAGCTTGCAGTCGTACTTTTCGAGTACACCCGCTTGTTCTAGTTCGAGCGCCAGGTTGAGCGCCACCTGACCACCAACCGTAGGAAGCACCGCCGTTGGCCGCTCCCGAGCGATGATCTGGGTGGCCGCGTCCAAGTTGAGGGGCTCGACATAGGTCGCGTCGGCCAACTCGGAGTCGGTCATGATGGTGGCGGGATTGCTGTTCAGCAACACCACGCGGTATCCGAGCTCGCGCAGGACTTTACAGGCCTGGGTTCCCGAATAATCGAACTCACAGGCTTGACCGATGATGATGGGGCCGGAGCCCAGCACCATAATGGTGGAGCCCTCGGGCAGACGCTGGCTCATACCGTCTCCTCGCCCATGGCGAATCGGATGAATTGCTCGAGCAGGATGGAGCTGCTGTCATGGGGCCCGGGCGACGCCTCGGGGTGGTATTGAACGGCGAAGATGCGTTTTTCGCGGTGCATAAACCCGCTCACCGTCTGATCGTTAAGATGCAGGTGGGTGACCTCTCCGCCCTTCGATTCGAGGGACGCGCGGTCGACCGCAAAGCCGTGATTCTGGCTGGTAATCTCGACCTTGCCGGTGCGGAGGTCTTTCACCGGCTGGTTGGCGCCGCGGTGCCCGAACTTAAGCTTATAGGTGTCGGCGCCGACCGACAATCCCAGCAGCTGGCTTCCAAGGCAGATACCCACGATGGGCATGCCCTTGTCGGTGACCTTGCGGATCTCGTCGACCACACCGGGGATCGCGGCGGGGTCGCCAGGTCCGTTGCTTAACAGCACGGCGTCCGCGTTCTCCATCCAGTGCTCGGCGGGGCTTCCCAACGGGTGCACCCGAACCGCGCATCCGGCCTGCTCGAGGAGGCGGAGGATGTTCTTTTTGCAGCCGCCATCGACCACGCTGAACCGAAGTCGGGGAGACTCGGGTTCGCAGTACGTCCAGGACTGATCGCAGCTGACTTCGGAGGCCAAGTTGCGTCCCGCCATGCCAGGCCAGGCCATCAGCTGGTCCATGAGCTCCTTGTCGGAGGTGCCATCGGTGCTAATCACGCTGCGCATGGAACCGCGCGTGCGCAGATGACGAACCAAAGCGCGGGTGGCGATCCCCTGCATACCCGGAACACCGTGCCGCACCAGGTATTGGTGGAGCCCGCCCGTGCTCCGCCAACTAGAAGGCGCGCGCGTCAGCGATCGGACCACAAAGCCCGACACCCAGACGCTCTCGCTCTCGGGGTCTTCGAGGTTCACACCAGTGTTGCCAATGTGCGCTGCCGTCATGGTGACGATTTGCTCGGCATACGAGGGGTCGGTGAGGACCTCTTGGTAGCCGGTCATCGCGGTATTAAAAACCGCCTCACCAATTTTAGTGACAGCGGCACCAAAGGCTTCCCCAGTGAACTTTCGTCCATCTTCTAGGAGAAGAATCGCACCCATTCAGGCCTCCGCGTGGCGGTCGAAATAGCCGATCCTCTGTCCTCCGTCCAACTCGAATCGTCTCCGAGATGTAAAGGGTCGGTCGCGTATCCTCTAGGGATACAGTTTGTGCAGGTAACCCTAGGGGGACAACGCCCTTTTGAGTCATCATTGGACCATGACCGACTCGCTCAAAATAGATGTCTTCAACCGCTTGAACTTCAAAGCTTTCCCGCGCGACGACTAGGTGGAGAAGAAACGAAGGAGCCGCGCCTTCTCTTGAAAGCTGGGGGTCCGCACGCCCACAAGCTCGAACGGGTCACCATCGCCCGAGCGGTATTGACGTTATATAGCCAGCATCGGGGTGGACAGCAGTCTCTGCAGACGCTGGCATCCCGGAAAGTGGAACACGACGATCTAGTTGGGGTCTCGGGAAGCGCCCTTCCCTCCCAAGAGGTCGCCGCGCTCATTCAGCAGAGCCGCAATTACTTCCCCGAGCTCGAGGCCCACGCAGAGCGAATGTGGCGTACCGCCCCCCTGAACCCAAACGACATCTTCAACGGCCTAGTTCGGATGCTCGAAGAGGATCTGGGGGTAACCACTAAAGTGGTGAATTCTCGCTTGGGAGGCGCCGTTCGGCGGTACGAACCCAAGGCCCGTGAGCTGCGCCTGTCCGAGGTGATGGCGCCGCGACCCCGACACTTCCAGATCGCCCACCAAATCGGCCTACTCACCCAAAGCCCCGTCCTCGACCGACGGACGGCCCACCCCAGCCTCACCACTGAAGACTCGCGCAAGTTGGCTCGGATGGTACTCGCCAACTACTTCGCCGGCGCCATCCTGATGCCCTACAGCATCTTCCACCAAGCCGCTGAAGCCGAGCGATACGACGTCGAGCTACTGAGCCACCGCTTCCGGACAAGCTTCGAGCAAGTTTGTCATCGCCTCACCACCCTACAGCGGCCCGGCCACGAAGTCGTGCGCTTCCACCTCATCAAGATCGACCCCGACGGCGAACCGTTCTTCTGCATCGCCCAGAGCGTCGGCATGGTGGCTTCCGAGCCCCCGAGACTGTGTAGGCCATCGGACTCTGCACCAACATCGAGCACGCCTACCGCATGGTGTACTCCGACGGCATCGACTTGACCCGGAGGTGTGAGCGCCTGAATTGCGAACAGCGAGTGCTCCCCAGTCTGCGGCATCCGCTTCAACTCGACGAGAACGCCCGAGGCGTTGGCTTTTATGCGTCGGTCCACGGAGATTAGGCCTGGGGCACATGCCCGGCGATGGCCAGCGCATCGAACGCGGCGTCGTTCATCGCCCACAGATCGCCCCGAAGCTCCGGCCTGCCCTTGTCGGCGCCCATGGGAGCGCCAAAGCGGCACAATGCCGGTGATTTGGACGAGCGAATGTCAATCTGCAGCCCCACGACGGTCTCGCCGCCATCGGTGAGCATCGCTAGGTGGATGAGCGCAGACAGCTCGGAGGACGTGAGCTGCGCCTGCGCCAACAAGCCCTCGGCCACGCTCTTCTTCAATGGCGTGTGGGTGAGCAGCTGGGTCGCCGTCTTCAGCTCGCCGTCTTCGAGGGCCAAGGCCAGCAACAGGGCGTATTTTCCAGACACCACGTCGTCGACGCCCGACGCATGATGGAGGGCAGTGGCCACGAACTCGGCGATCTCGGGAACAAGCAGGGACATGGGTACTCTTAGATGTGCAGCTAGAGCTGCTGGAAGAAGTCGTTGCCTTTGTCATCGATCAAGATGAAGGCGGGGAAATCTTGTACTTCGATGCGCCAAACGGCTTCCATTCCCAGCTCGGGGAAGTCGAGCACTTCGACCTTGGTGATGCTCTCTTGGGCGAGGATGGCCGCCGGGCCGCCGATGCTACCCAGGTAGAATCCACCGTGCTTCTTGCAAGCGTCGACCACCTCTTGGCCGCGGTTTCCCTTGCCCAAGATGACCATAGACGCGCCGACCGCCTGGAAGATGTCGACGTACGGATCCATCCGCTGCGAAGTGGTGGGCCCGAAGGAACCTGATGCCATCCCTTTGGGCTTTTTCGCAGGTCCGGCATAGTAAACCGGATGGTTCTTAAAGTAATCTGGGAGGGGTTGGCCAGCGTCGAGCATGGCCTTCAGCTTGGCGTGGGCCATGTCTCGACCGACCACCATCGTACCCGTCAATAGCACCCGCGTCTTAACCGGATGCTTCGTCAGCTCGGCACGAATGGCGTCCATCGGATGGTCCACATCGATGCGAACCCCATCGACATCGGCGTTATCGGCTTCGAGGAGGAAGCGCTCGGGGTTGCGCTCAAGCGCCTCGAGCCAGATGCCGTCCTTGTCGATGCGACCCTTGATGTTCCGGTCGGCCGAGCAAGAGACGCCCATCCCCACAGGGCAGCTGGCGCCATGACGAGGCAAGCGAACCACCCGCACGTCATGCGCGAAGTACTTCCCGCCGAACTGAGCACCAATGCCTGTCTTCCAGGCCGCCTGAAGCAAGCGCTGCTCGAGGTCGACGTCACGGAAGGCTCGGCCACCCGCGCTGCCGGTGGTGGACAGCTCATCAAGGTATTTAGCACTTGCGAGCTTGACGACCTTCAGGTTCGACTCGGCGCTGGTGCCACCAATGACAAAGGCTACGTGGTACGGCGGGCAGGCCGCGGTGCCCAGCGTCTTCATCTTTTCGACCAGAAAAGACTCCAACGAAGTGGGGTTCAGCAGCGCCTTGGTCTTCTGAAACAGGTAGGTCTTGTTGGCCGAGCCGCCGCCCTTGGCCATGAACAGAAAGCTGTAGTGGTCGGTGTCGGTCGCGTAGATGTCAATCTGCGCCGGAAGGTTATTACCGCTGTTCTGCTCTTGGTACATCGAGAGCGGAACCACCTGGGAGTAGCGCAGATTGTCTTCGGCGAAGGTCTTGGCGATCCCTGCGGTGAGCGCAGCCTCGTCGCCGCCGCCGGTGAACACCCGCTCACCCTTCTTGGCCATCACGATTGCCGTGCCGGTGTCTTGGCAAGTAGGGAGTATCTCTTTAGCGGCAATAACCGAGTTCTTAAGCAGTGTACGAGCTACGAACTTATCGTTCTCGGTGGCTTCGTCGTCCGTGAGGATCCTGGCGACCCTCTCTTGGTGCGAAGTGCGCAGGAAGAAGCTGACGTCGTGCATCGCTTCGCGGGCCAGCAATTCGAGCGCCTGAGGCTGCACAATCAGGAACTCGTGAGCACCGAGCATCTCGACCGAGACATGGTCTGTGCTCAACAACCGGTACTCCGTGTTGTCGGGACCGAGCTGAAACGGCGTCTCGTACTGATCTTGTTGGGCCATGATGTCCTCTGAAGAACAGCCTTATCCGTGCCAGCCCGCCGCCGCGACCCTCCGGGCGTGGTCCGTTCGCTCAGTCCTGGCCCCGTCGCCAAGGGTCGGTGGGAGCGCAAGCTGACAAATAGGGAGGTGACCCCCGATGGGGGGAGCTCCTGTTCAAACACCGAGTCGATGAGCACCGCGTTCGTCTGTAGCTCGACGAACGGAATGCCACGGTCGCGGGTCTGTCGCGCCAACGCCAGGAGCAGTTCGCGACGAAGCGAGTGTTCTCCGACCGACAACATGAGGGCCTTGGCACCTGTGGCCACGTCGGCTTCGAGTTCGACAGATAGTCCTCGACCGGCACGTCGCAGAGACTGCATCGGTCGTTGCACGCCATGGTCAGACGCACCAGGCCTTCGGTCTTATGGGATTGTTCCGCACCCCCCTCCGCTGTCTGTCTCGGGTGGTAGAAAACCAGTACGAAAGATCCGACGGCCCAGTCCTGCTATCCTGTCCATTCACCCACGGAGTGTCCGTGAAGCTACATCTCGTCGACGGTACCTTTGAGCTCTTTCGATGCTGGTTCGGCGCCCCGAAAGCGCAAACCGCAGAAGGGCTCGAGGTCGGTGCGGTGCGTGGACTGCTCCGAACCCTACTCACCTTGCTCCGCGAAGAAGAAACCAGTCATGTGGGCGTGGCCTACGATCGCGTCATCGAGAGCTTTCGCAACGATCTGTTCGACGGCTATAAGACGGGCGTCGGCATCGAACCCCACCTGCTGGCTCAATTTCCCTTGGCCGAGCAGGCCACGCGCGCCCTGGGTCTCACTGTGTGGCCCATGGTCAAGTACGAAGCTGACGACGCCCTCGCTTCGGCCGCACAACGCTGGCGCGATCAGGTCGACCAAGTTCAGATTTGTTCTCCCGACAAAGACCTCGCCCAGTGCGTCATTGGCGATCGCGTAGTGCTCCGTGACCGCCTCCGCGGCAAGATCCTCAACGAGGACGGCGTCATCGAGAAGTTCGGCGTACATCCCACCGCCATCCCCGACTACCTGGCGTTGGTCGGCGACAGCGCAGACGGCATCCCCGGCGTGGCGCGTTGGGGCGCCAAGTCTACCGCAACCGTCCTGGCTCACTACAAGCGTCTCGAAGACATCCCCGAGGCCGTGGCGGACTGGAAAATCAAGGTCCGAGGGGCCCAAACCCTGTCCAAAAACCTGAACGACGCGCGCGGCATCGTCGGTCTGTACAAAGATCTCGCCCAGCTGCACACCGATGTCCCAATTCCTCAGGATCTCGAGGCTCTCCGCTGGAAGGGCGCCAACCGCGACCTGCTCGGCGACCTCTGCGCCCGGCTCGAATACGACCGCTTCCCCGATCGAGTTCCACGCTTCGTCGACGAGTAAACGCTAGGTTCGCTCTGCGATCACCGAAATCAGAACCGCCTTAGTACCGGCGACGTCGAGCCCGCCCAGAACTGCGATATCATCGCCCAGACGAAGCAGTCCGACCATCGCCAAACCGATGCGATCAATGGGACACGCGAGCGTCTCACGGTGAACTTCTCGAAGCAGCCGCTTCAGATCTTCAAGCTTCACCGTCTTCAAGCCGTTTGTGCCGATCATTTAGACTCCTCATGCGCCCGTCCGAACGCGCCAGCGCTGTACCCTGCACAACCGCCATGGCCCAATGAAAGGCGGTCGGTTGTGGTTCTCCCAACACGACGCTACAGATTGGATTGCGCAGCTGTTCGAGCGTCGCGACAAGGACTGGGTGCGAACCATGCAGCCACATTCTAACCCCACTCGGCTACAGCGAAGCCGCAAAGGGATAATCCTAGGTGCACTGCTGGGAAGCCTGCTGGCCCTGTTCGGCTTCTTCTCGGTGCAGCTTATCGGACACCCTGCGTCCGCTCCGGCCACCGCGGCCTCGCCGACCACCCAATCGCCCCAAGTGGTCAGGTTCGTGGCGATCGGTGACGCGGGCAAGGTGGTTCCGGCGCAAACCCGAGTGGCAAGCGCTGCAGCGACAGTGTGCGCCCAAAGGGGCTGTGATTTCGGCTTACTCTTGGGCGACAACCTCTACAACCGTGGCATGCTCGCCGCCGACGATACACGCATGGACGACGTATTTTCCGCTCACAAAAACACAGGCTTGAACTGGTACATCGCCCTCGGTAACCACGACTATGCCCACGGACTGAGCGTGGACCGAGCCAACTGGCAAGTAGACTGGGCCAACCGGACGAAAGGCGCCATCCTGCCCGCTGCCACCTACAGCTTCGACGCCGGACCTGCTACTTTTGTAGCCCTCGACACCACCCAAGTGTTCTGGGAGAACGAGACCTCGCAGCTCGACTGGTTGCGAAAGCGACTTGCCCGCAGCGAGCAACGGTGGCGGGTGGTTTTCGGACACCATCCTTATCGGTCGAACGGCGTTCACGGCAACGCGGGCGTCTACGAAGATTGGCCTTTCATCCCCTGGGTTTCAGGTAGAACTCTCGCCCGTCTGTTCGATGGCGGGCTCTGTGAGCAGGCCGACCTGTACCTCTCCGGACACGATCACAGCCTCCAGTGGCTCGAACACTGCGGCACAGCGCTGATCGTCTCCGGGGCCGGCGCAGGGCATACCGCGCTGTTCGAGCGTGGCAATCGCGCCGCTTTCCAGGCCTCCACCGATGGTTTTGTGTGGGTAGAACTAGGCGAAAAACTCACGGTCGCGTTCTTCGATTCAACGGGTTCACTGCTGTTTGAGGCCCAACGCCCCACGCCTGCTGGACGGTAGGGGAATCCCCGGAGCAAACCATCGGTTGCACCTACGTCCCAGAACGGGCAAAACACAGCAGTGGAGGCTCCGATGCGGCAAAGTGGGATGCTGGTAATATTGGCCCTGGGCGCAGCCCTGATGGGGTGTGTGGACTCGGACGAGGACGGCACGCGAAATGGCAAGGACTGCGACAGCCTCTCGGGTGATGTGCACCCCGAAGCCGCCGAGGTCTGCAACGGCATCGACGACAACTGCAACGGCCAGATCGACGAAGGCGTGGCCATTCTCTCCTACTGGGACCGCGACGGCGACGGGTACGGGGACACGGCCAATGTTCGCCGTGTCTGCAACCTTCCAGAAGATGGCTCCGAAGTCGCCGGAGACTGCGACGACCTCAACGCCGTGGTCTTCCCCGACGCCGACGAGCTGTGCGATGGCCTCGACAACAACTGCAACGACGAAGTCGACGAGGGGGTCACCGACCGCACGTTCTACGCCGACTCCGATGAAGACGGCCATGGGGACGGCGACTCCACGGTCGACGCCTGCGTGGCGCCTCCGGGCTACGTGGCCCTCGCCGACGACTGCGACGACGCCGACCCCCTCGCCTGGACCGACGCCCCCGAGCTATGCGACAACGTCGACAACGACTGCGACGGCCAGACCGACGAAGACCTCCCCACCGTCCCCCTCTACACCGACTCCGACGGTGATGGATCCGGCGATTCCGGCAGCCTTACCTATGCCTGTGGGCCAGTGGGCGGCTTGGTCCTACGCGCCGACGACTGCGCTCCCAGCGACCCCGCCATCGGCGGCCAGAACGACGAGATCATTGGCAACGGCGTCGACGAGGACTGCGACAACTACATCGATGAGTACGGCGTGCCCTCCCCCTACGCCACCCCAGCCGACGCCATCGCCGCCTTTGTTGTCCCCGAAGAGCAGGCCGTGGTCCAATTCAGCGACGGCCTGCACCTCACCAATGTCGATATGCGTGACCACGCCTACACACTGGCCGGCGAAGGTTGCGGAGACACTACGATCTTTGCAGCGGTCGCCGACAGCGTGGTCCGCATGAACGGCGGCCGGGTAGAGCACCTCACCCTGTCTGGCGGAGGCGCCCCCCGAGGCGGCGGACTCAAGTTGGACGGCGGAGAAGGCGTCCTCGACAACGTCTGTGTGTCCGAAAACTACGCCTTCCTTCGCGGCGGCGGCATCTCGGTCAACGAGGGCACCCTCACCGTTTACGACAGCCTGATTTACGACAACGAGGCGTTCAACATCGGCGGAGGCGTTTACGTCGACACCGGCGGCGTCCTAAACATGTACGGTACCCGGGTGATGGGCAACCGCGCCGCGGTGAACTGGGGTGGCGGCGTCGGCGCTCGAGGAGGCCAGGCCAACCTGTACAACACGGTCCTGGCGGGCAACTTTGCCGCCCAAGGTGGCGCAGGCCTGTACGTCGCCCACGAGACCGAGAACGACGCGTTCGGCATCGAGACGGTCTTCGAGGGCTCGGGTGGTTGCTCGTTCTGCACCTTCCACGCGAACACCCTTGACACCGGCGAGCAACAGGGCAGCGGCGTCATCGCTGCGGGGTCCGTGGTCGCCATCGAGCACTCGGTGTTCACTGGTCAAACCTCACCATTCAACGTCCTACATCGCTACAACGCTGTGTGGCTAGGCGACGTCTACAACCATGGCTTCACCACCGAGGCCATCAGCCTCCAGGGCAACGAGGGTTACGATCTCGACGACCAATGGCTCCGCGCCACCGACCGCCTCACCGCCAACTACGTCGACCTCGACCCGGCGAAACAACCCTGGCAGTGGGATCTGCGCCTGAAGACCACCTCCGACTTCCGCTTGGCCACGGCCACCGAAGCCGACCCACTCATCCCCACCGATCTGGGATGGACCGGCGGCCCATTCGCCATCGACTGGGCCGAAGCGCACTTTATCGATGACGCGGACAGCGACGCACTCACCGACGCATTTGAGGCCCGCTGGGGCACCGACCCCATTGTCGACGACAGCGCCGACGACCCCGACTCCGACGGCCTGAGCAACCTCGAGGAGCAAGCACAAGACACCAACCCATGGCTCGCCGACACCGACCAAGACGGCCTATCCGACGCCTCCGATCCTAATCCGCTCGAGCCCTGGAACGATCGCCCTCACGCCGTCACCGGACCCAACGCAACGGCCCACGTCGGCGAAGCGCTCTCCCTGTCGGCATCTGCCTCTTGGGACCCCAACGGAACCGCGCTCAGCTACAGCTGGTCGGTCGTCTCGGCGCCGGCAGGCAGCGCCGTCTCCAGCGTTTCGAACCCCACCTCCGATACCCCAGATCTCACACCAGACATCGCGGGCACTTACAAACTCCAGCTCGAAGTGTCCGATGGCGCAGGCCAGAACACCGCCATCCTCGAGGTCAACGCCCTCGAAGGCGTGGTTGTGCCCGACGACGCAGCGACGCTCCAGGAAGCTATCGATCTTGCCAACAATGGACAGGCGGTCTTCATCCGCGAGGGCACGCACGTCGGGACCGGCGATCTCACAGGACGAACGCTGTCGATCATCGGACTCGGACAGGCCGAAAACATTACCCTCGATGGCGGCTATGCCGGCCCTGTCCTTAGCTTCGACACCGGCGATGTCACGGTCGCAAATCTCACCCTCACCGGTGGCCGAGGCACCAATGGCGGCGGCATCTCCGTCGATGGCGCGACACAACTCACCCTAGCGGCCGTGCACTTTTCCGGAAATCAAGCCACCCAGGGCGGCGCCTTGTACGCCCATGGCACACCCGTGATTGGCGAAGCGCTGTGGTTCGAGAACAACCACGCCCAACGCGGCGGCGCCGTCTTCGCGGACCTTGAAGCCATCGACCTCCAACAGCTCGAGTTCATCGACAATAGCGCCATAACCGGCGGCGCGATCGCCCTCGGAGAGGCCACGGGCGGCCACAAAATTCGCGGCGGCATCTTTCAGCAGAACCACGCACAGGTCGGCGCGGCCATCTGGCAAGACGACTTCACCGACAACCTGCTCGTAGACGACTCCACTGCCGTCGAGAACTGCACCTTCGCCGATAATCGCGCTCAAAACGTAATCTTCAGCGCCGGCGGGGCCATCACCGCCGTCAACAATCTGTTCCTCGACAACAACGTGCAACGGGTCCTCGACAACCCCACCTGGAAAACCGAAGACCTCATCTGGCACGCCTTCCACAGTCACGTCTCCGGTACGGCCGAGACCTGGTGGGACAACACCACCGACGTCGCGACCCTCGAGCCCGTCAGCCTCGACAACGCCGGAGTGATCTCGTGGACCAACAATGGCATCGCCGACGACCACTTCGGCGTTCGCGCACAAAGCACCGGCTCAAATAGCGGATTCGAAGAGCGCTTCGATCGGGACGGAAGCGCCGCAGACATCGGCCCCAGCGGTGGTCCCGCCTCCTGGCCGTCCCTCGCATCCGGCGCAGTCGATAGCGATGCCGACGGTCTGGCCGACGGCTGGGAGCGCCTGTGGTTCGCCGACCTTAGCGGCACCGCCACCGACGACCCCGACGCAGACGGCTTGGACAACGCAGCCGAGTTCGCCGCCCACACCAATCCGTCCAGCGCCGACACCGACAACGACGGCATCACAGACGACGTCGACGGCACGCCCACCAACGGCAGCGTCCAAACGCCCATAGCCTTCGCGACCGTGGTCGGAACAGATCACGGCCAGATCGGCCAACTGTTCAGCTTCGAGGGCGGCGCCTCCTTCGACCCCGCCAATGACCCGCTCCAATACAGCTGGACCCTGCTCTCGGCGCCGAATGGAAGCGCACTCGACAACACCTCCCTCACCGGCAGCACCACCCCACAAGCGAGCTTCACGGCCGATGTTACGGGCGCCTATCTGCTGTCCCTTAGGGTCAGCGACGGCACCCTCGTCTCCGAACCCAGCTTGGTAGCGGTACAAACGTACACCCTGATCCGCGTACCCAGCGACGAGTCCACCCTCGAAGACGCCATGAACGCAGCCGTCACCGGCGACGCTGTATTCATGGAGGCCGGTATTTACCCGGTGGACTTCAGCGATTGGAAGATCGGGATTCCCATCTTGGGAGCCGGCATCGACCGCACCATCTTGGTGGGCACTGACGCTGGACGCACCATCTTCGAGGTGAACAGCAACGACTTCGCAGACGTCCGCGATCTGACGCTCATGGGCGCCAACGGAAACTACAGTGGAGCGGTGGACTGCTACCACGGCACCGTCCATTTCAAGCGCGTGCAGCTCACCTACAACGCCGGCTGGGAGGGCGGTGCCTACCGAGCCGCCAACTGCTTCAACGCCTTTCAAGACGTGGACTTCATTCACAATGACACCAGCGGTGTGGGCGGAGCGGCCGTCTTCCGCGATGGCACCGTGAACTGGGCTGGTGGACAGGTCAGTCATAACGTCGCCGACAGCTTCGGCGGCGCGCTGTACTTCTATAATGTCCAGGCTAAACTCTGGAATCTCCAGCTACACGACAACGACAGCAACGGCTCGGGCGGCGCCATCTACCAAGCCCTTGGCCACCTCGACATGGCACATCTGACCGTCACTAAGAACGACAGCATCAACGGAGCTCTGTATTTGGCGGATGCGGTTATCGTGAACAGCATCATCCAAGGAAACAACGGCTACGGCGTGTATCAGGTCGGCTCGGCCAGCGACATCACGGGTCTCTCCAACGGCTATTGGAACAACGCATCGGGCAACGCTCGTTACTTAGGCGTCTACTCCCTCTTCGACACGATCGCGGACGCAAACTTCGCATCGTTCGACGCCACATCAGATCCGTGGACTGACGACCTCCACCTGCGCTGGGACAGCCCCCTCGTCGACGCCGCCCTCCTCGGCAGTGACCGCGACGGGAGCCCAGCCGATCTAGGCGCCTTTGGAGGTCCTTTCGCACCTGCCGACTGGAACGCGTATATCCAAGACACCGATGGCGACGGTCTAGCAGACGGCTGGGAGGTGCTCTGGGGCACCAACCCCAACTTGGACGACGCAGGCGCCGACTCCGATCTCGACGGACTGTCCAACGTAGGCGAGCTGTTGAACAACACCGACCCTTTCAACCCCGACTCGGATGGGGACGGCATCAATGACAGCGCTGAGGCCATCGCTGGAAGCGACCCCAACGACCCCAACGATCCGGTCAGCAACCTGCCCGTCGCCAACGCGGGCGGCGATCTCTTCGACGCCAACACCGGAGTCGTCGAGTCCCTAGACGGGTCGGCCTCTTTCGACGCCGACGGCATCGCCACCTGGGTTTGGACCCTCGATGAAACTCCGGGGCGCAGCCTGCTCACCACCGCAGACATCATCAACGGAGCCGGCGCAGTGGCCTCCTTCACCCCCGACACTGCAGGCACCTTCGCGTTCACGCTCACCCTGACGGACAACCTGGGCTTTATGGCGTCCGACTCCATCGTCTTGGTGGTCAACGGCGACGTCTGGGTCCCCGACGATTATGCCTCCGTGGCCGATGCAGCAGACGCCATCGCCGACGGCTACACCATCGACGTCGCGGCCGGCGTGTGGCCCACGGTCGTCGACCTCGACAACCGAAACCTCTACGTCCGAGGCGCAGGCACCGACCTCACCATCCTCGACGCCGAGGGCCTCGGCGTGCACTTCGAGGGCGACCTAGGCGAACAGCTCACCCTCAGCGACCTCACCCTCATCGGCGGCATCGGCGCCGAAGGTGGTGCCGTCCACCTGGCTGGCGCGGGTGCGCTATTCACCGCTACCCACGTGACCTTCGCGAACAACAGCAGCATATTCGGCGGCGCGGTGTTCATCCAAGACGGCGATTTCATTGGCGACTTCCTTCGCTTCGAGGACAACGACAGTGGCCGAAACGCAGGCGCCATGTACCTCATCCGCAGTGCCGCCGACCTCCTGCACACCGTCTGGGTCGGCAACTTGTCCACCACTTTAAACGG
>JAACDH010000189.1 GCA_009936995.1 Rhodobacterales bacterium | reverse complement strand
GGGCGAGCGCGGTCAAGCTCAGCAGCATGGCAGCCTCCGAGGTAGTCTATAGGGATTAAGAATTGGGCCGGTGGGCGTCACAACCACCGTCTCTCCGCGTTCCGGCGAGACCTGTGGCCCGCCCGGTAGGTATGCCGTTCTCCAGGAGTGGCTGAGAAGCTACTCAATAGGTGTCCGTAGATAGCAACCGGGGACGTATTTGGCGAGAAATAGAAAGAATATGGCGTGGCAATGCCCTATTGAATAAGTATTGCGGAACTAGGGGGGTTGATCTGTTGGGTCACTTGGTCGTGCACCGTTCACATCACATCGCTGCGCGGGTGGCTGGTTCGAGGTTGGGCATGTTGGATGCCGCGTGCACAGCCCCGTCCAGGGCTTGGCGATTCAATGGCGGTAGACGAGGGTTGCTTAGCGACTCGGAGTGTTGTGGCGATCCGACACCCTCGGCGGACGGAACGGACTCTGACCCGCTCGGTTCGGTCGCATGACGAGTCATCGACCGACCACCGGTGTCCTGCTCATCCAGCTGGGTACGCCGCATGAACCCACGGTTCCCGCCGTACGGCGTTTCCTTCGGGAGTTCCTCTCGGACCCTCGGGTGTTGGATATCTCATTTTGGACACGGTTCTTTCTCGTCAACGTTGTCATTGCGCCGTTTCGTGCACCCAAGTCGACGCGGATCTACAAGAAGCTTTGGGACATTTCGGACGGGGAATCTCCGCTGCGAAGCTACTCGGTGGCGCTCACAGAGTCGCTGAATGCTCGTGTCGGCGATTCGGGGGTCACCGTGCATCTCGCGATGCGATACCAAGGGCCTTCTATTCCAGATGTCCTACGTGAAATGCGGACGATGAACTACGACAAGATCCTGGTGTTGCCGCTCTTTCCGCAGTACGCGTCGTCCAGCAGCGGCACGGCGCTCCAGTGTGCCATGAACGAGATCAGCCGCTGGTGGGTGATTCCGCATTTGGAGTTCGTGAGTCAGTTTCATACCGAGGACTGCTATACCAGCACGCTGGTTGAGCAGGCTCGCAAGCATGATGTGCACAGCTTTGACCACATCGTGATGAGCTACCACGGACTTCCTGAGCGGCAGGTAGACAAAGTCTACGAAGGCGCCGACGACCTGTGTGCGAGCCACGATTGCGAACACGGCCTAGATGGCACAAATCAATATTGCTACAAAGCTACCTGTTACGCCACATCGCGTATTATTGCGAAAAAACTGGATATTGACGAGACACAGTACACAGTGAGCTTCCAATCACGGTTAGATGAGGGGTGGCTCCGACCGTTCAGCGATGAGGTGATTGCGAACCTCGCCCGTCAGGGAAATAAGCGGGTGCTGGTGTTCTCGCCCTCTTTCGTAGCGGACTGTTTGGAGACCCTCATAGAGGTCGGTGACGAGTATCAGGAGATCTTCGTCGAGCACGGTGGGGAGCAGATTCAGCTGGTGGCGAGCTGCAACCTCGAGGAGCGCTGGGTGTCGGGCCTGTCGGAGTTCATCCGGGCTCGGAGTCTGCGCCCGGTGCAAGCGCCCTCGGTACAGTGATTAGCGTCTGTGCTATCGGATATAGTGTACCGACAGAACATCGGAGCCAAGATGCACGAAAAATTGAAGCGTATCATGTACATCTCCCGGGCGAGGCATCGCATGACGAAAGGCGAACTGGTCGACCTGTTGGCAGGCGCGCGCATTCGGAATGAGAAAAGCGGGATCACCGGACTGCTGGTGTACGACGCTGGCTACTTCGCTCAGGTGTTGGAGGGACCAGAGTCGAGTATTGAGTCCCTTCTGGCAAACATCGCGAAGGATCCTCGTCACGATGAGTACAGTTTGGTGTCCGAGGGCCTCGTCGATGAACGCTACTTCGAGGGTTGGTCGATGGACTGGGCGAATCTCAAGTTCATGGACGACAGCCGGCACAAAGGACTTCGGGGAAAGCTCTCGAGTACGGGCATCACAGACCGGTCCATCGTCTACAGTGCTCTCGTGGCATTCGTCGAAGAGCATCGCAAGTCTCGCTAACGTCAAGGTGGGTCGTCTTGTGAGCAAAGGTCTTTAGGGCCAATCGTAGGTGGACTGGGGTCCGCTTTGTTGGAACGTTGTGATGACTGATTCAAAACATGTGCATTATCGGGTAAGCCTTCAGCTCTGCGGTGACTAGACAACGTCTGTTGTGGTCCGCCGCACGGTCTGGTAACGATATTATCACGATTTGTCTTACTCTTAGCTTAGCATCCCGTCTGGGGTGTGGATCTGGTATAAGCATTCATGTGAACAGCTTTTGAACACATTTCAAAATCGTGTCCCCGGAGTGCTACATGCGACGAATTACTGCTCTTCTGCTTACTGGTGTGCTGGTGACGGCATGTACGGACGAGGTTGACCAGGCTCCTGTGGAGAGTGATCCGGTTCCACTGGAAGAGACCGTCGTGGATCGGATGGTCATCGACCTGGGTCTGGACGGGGACGACAGTTGGTACGCGGTCAACGACACCGTCATGGGAGGTGTGTCCGAGGGGTTTGTTGATTACACAGACGATACGCTCGTTTTCTCCGGCACTGTGTCGACGGACAGCAACGGTGGCTTTACCTCGGTTCGCAGCGTCTCCGATGATTGGGACCTCTCTGAGTATACGAATCTTGTGGTTCGACTGAAGAGTGAAGGACAGCCGTTCACCCTTATTTTTGCCGACAGTCCCAATTGGTGGGAAGGTCAGTTTCGCTATGACATTGAGGACATTGAGGAGGGTTGGAACGAGGTGGTAATCCCGCTGGTGGACTTCGAGTTCTACGACATGAACACGGGCTACCCCGAGTCCACTGGCGAAAAAATGCGACGTGGCACTCGAAAGAACATCGTCCACATGGAGTTCATGTCAAAGCTGTTCGAGGACGGGTCCTTCCGACTCGAAGTCGACCATCTGACTTTCGAGTAGCGACAACCGCATGGGGTTGCTCTGGGTAGGCCTGGGTTCGTCTGCTTGAGCCCTTGAGATTCTGGATTCTCGCTGGGTGGAGTCCTGGCGTCGAGACGGACACGCCGGTGTCGGCCCAGGGGCTTTGGGCGCTGGCAGTAGCCCGGTTTTTCTAAGCCCGAAATCTGCGCTCGGCGACGGGATTGGCTAGTCACACAGTCAGGAAGAGTCGCTTCTTCTCTTCCTAGAGCAAGACGAGCGTCCGATGAACACCCTTCTCCCCATGTCAGCCTTTGCAAAGGCAGACCCCCTGGATACATCTTGGCAGTGAAATTGTGGCACCAGGTAGACTGGAAGCACTCGATGCAGAGGTCGGCGGTCACTGCCTTTGCCCGAACTTTTCGCGTAAAGCTGGGCAAGTTGGACGTGTTGGACGAGATTGCTCCCGCGCTGTGTCGCAGCCGGTACTGGATTGCGTTCGATCAGCATGGTTCCGTCTATTCGGCGGTGGACGATATGGTGGATCATCTAGTGGAGACCTATGGGCTGGAGGTGGTCATGAAGGATGGCGCACTCCACAACGCCGCAACGCAGCGTAGCTGGGCGCTGCCGGAAGACCCCAAACAGGGCGCCCAAGCCATGGCGGCGCTCAAACAGGCCGAGCCCATGCTCGAACCGCGACCGTACGTAAAAAACGGCTCATCAGACACCCTTGGCTGGGCGGTTTTCTCGAGTGGTGACTGGGCCGAATTGGAAGCAGGCGACCTCTACGTTACCCGAGCCCTCTTTCCGCTGAAGGGCAAGGTGCCCAACGCGCCCGCCGGGCCCAAAGTCAAGGCGTTACGCAGACAACGCACCCCAGAGAATGAAGCCTTGCTGGCATGGGTCCGTGCGAACAAAGACGCGCTGATGCCTCAACTCGCCGACGCCTTGGAAAAGCTGGAGACCTCGCATCCAGATTCGACCGAAGAGCGTGATGCGATGAGCCAGATCTACCGAATCGGGCGTCGGGCTCGCCGATAGGCAACAGATTTCGGTGGCGCGAGATGCGGGTGGGTGCGGGGGTGGGCCACGCCTCGGACGCAGCCGGTGGCTCATGCTGCGTCGCCAACCCAGTCCAGTTTGTCCGTCTCCACAGGGAACGGTTTTTGAGGAGCGGCCGATCGCCGCGAAAGGCTTCTTCGCGGGGCGCGTCTTACTGGAGTCAACTGGCCCTTGAGCGTTGCCTACATCGCCCATGGGATTGTGGGTCGATTCCGGCTCATTCACTGTCGGGCGTTTTGGGAAACATCGCCTTCCGCGCAGAGGGTTCGCGTTCTATTTAGGCCAGGAGGTCGATATGGAAAATGAGTTTCAGCGCGTCATCGATTTCTGTCTCGCGCCCAAGCACCGAACGCCCACCCGAAACGTCGAAAAGCCTGTATACTTGCCCGAGAGATTCGCGAATGCTTCTTATCCTCTCAAGGAAAAAGCCGCGCCAACAAGGAACCGCTCATGATCCGTCCTCATCTCTCGGCCCTCGCGCTTGTCCTTAGCTTGCCGTTTCTGACCCACTGTTCAGGCAAAACAGACACGGATGGAACAGCTACCGATACGCACACGGACACGCACACGGACACGGACACGGACACGGACACGGACACGGACACTGTCGAAGAAGAAGATGATCTGTACGCACCCGACAACGGGCCGACACACGAATCCGGCACGGTAGTTCCCGTCTGCTCGGAATCCGAGATTCTCAGCGCTATCGACAATGCAGCCCCGGGCGACGTCATCACTGTTTGCCCAGGCAGCTTTGATTTTAACCAACGCATCGACGTGAAGGCCGACGGTGAATCCTCCACGCGCATCTTCTTGCGGGCCGACACACCAGAGAGTGTGGTCTTCAACCTCTCACACATCGAGAACTTTAAAATCACAGGCAAGTTCTGGATTTTTGAAAACCTTGAGGTCCAGGGTGTGTGCACGTCAGACAGCAACTGCGAGCACGCGTTTCATATTGTGGGCGATGCGGACGACCTCATTTTTCGGAACAACGAGATCGTCAACTTTGCCTCGCACGTCAAACTAAACGGCGAAGTTGTCGGCAACGGTCCAGCCAAGAGCTTTCCGGACCGAACGATGTTCATCGACAACTTTTGGCACAACACCCGCTATATAGGCAACGAGGCGCCGCACAATATTTTGAACCTCGACGGCGGGCAGGACCATGTGATTCGAGGCAATATTTTCGCCGACTACAACACACCCACTTCACTGCCCCAATCCGCATCCGCGGTGTACCCCAAGGCCTCAACCAAGGGCATTCTTATCGAGCAGAATCTCATCGTATGCGAGAAGGTCAGAACCGATGGAGAGACCGCGCGTGGCATCCAGCTCGGCGACGCTGCGCCGGCATCGATCTGCGACGGCGACACTGACCAGGACGGCTCGGGGGACTGCATCGAGAATGGCCAGAACCAAGAGGGCATCATTCGCAACAACATCGCGATGAACTGCAACAACGGTGGCAGCGCGGCCGGAATCATGGTGAGCAGCGATCGGGACTCCAAGATTTTCCACAACACCGCGATCAACACCGATCCCCGTGAAGCGGCCTTTTACGTCGGTCACGAAGACCATGACACCTACTGGCGCTACAACATCTTGGAGATGGGCTTCAACACCAACTACGCCGCACGCGCGCTCAACGAGAGCGACAACATCCTGCCCTCACCCAGTGAAGCAGCCTCCTTTTTTAGCGCACCAAACGACGGCGACCTGTCCCTCGATCAAGGCAGTGCACTCATCGAGCAAGGCCCTACAGACGCCGACGTAGCCTATGATTTCTGCGGCTATCCTCGAGGAGAAACAGCGGACCTCGGCGCCATTGAATACTCAACGACCCATGATGGAGTGCCCTGCGCCGACATCGTGAAGCAGCGCTACAATCGGATTCCGTAGGGTGTGGCCTTGCTTGGAGGAGACGCTCGCAAGGGAGCTTCCGTGGCTCAACCTACAGGAGCGCTGCGTCTTTGCTGAAGACTGCGAGGAGTTGGAATAATTAGGTCGTTCCGGTCATCATTACGATCCTTCCCAGCTGCAAGACTTCCTCGACCAAATCTACACTCTTAAGGTCTGGAAAAAAGGAGACAGACGCGCTGCACACAAACCTCTCCTTCTTCTCATGACACGAAGTCGCGCACAGCGCGGCACAGACAGGTTCACATCCTACAAGAACATCGCTGAAGCCTGCCTCCCGCTGCAGAACACGATCCTAATTCCCTCCACCAAAGCCCGCATGATGAACTCGGCATCCCCCTCTGGCGTTGAAGCCGCCCATGTCCAGTGGCATGCATTCGGAGGATTAGACCGCTGCGAAAACGGCGTTGCACCGAATCCTTTAATGCACATGCTCCTAGACCGAGGGGCGTGGTCTCTCACCGATGATCGCAGGGGAATCGCCTCTGCACAATACACGGGCACAGAGGACGCGATTCTTCGACTTCGGTCACTTCACGGCGAACGACTGCCGGTACCACTCCCTGGATGTAGTCCTGTTTCCATAAACGCCATTCGATGGCACCGCGAGCCGAGTCTCGGGGGTGTGTTTCGTGAGGTGGCCCTCCTCATTTAAAACCACCAAATCCATGCCCACACCCCCCTCTCCATCGGGCTCGACGGCTGCTCTCGAGGCTGTGTCGCCATCGCACTCGACGGCCACGCCGATACCCGAGTGGCACCGTTCATCAATCCCCTGAGGGGCGTGTCGTTCACTGCCGGTCCTCGCTCCTCCACGTTGCTCATGACGGAAGATCCTCTGGGGTCAGGCGTTCACCCGCGGCCAGCGCGTCGCTTACCCACGTGAAGATTCGCGCGTCCCTCGATTGCTTTTCCGGTGCACGCCGACGGGCGGACCACAGCTGCCGCCGAAGTCGTGAGACATCCTGAACCTCGTCGTCATGGCGGGACAGCCATGCCCAATACATCGGGGTCAGCGGACACGTCCGCTTCGCGTGGAACGCGCAGCCCTTACAGTAGTCGCTCATTCGGTGAATGTAGCCACTGCCTGCGATGTACGGTTTGGTCGTCATCAACTCCCCCGTGGCAAAGGTACCCATCCCGAGCACGTTCGGCTCAACGACCCACTCGTAGGCATCGGTGAAGGCGACCCAGAACCAATCGGTGAGTTCACGTGGGTCCACATCGAGCAGAACCGCAATGTTCGATAAGACCATGAGTCGAGGAATGTGATGCGTCCAACCCTCACTCCACACCTGGTCAACGGCCTCATCCAGACAGGCCAATCCAGAAGGGCTCCCCCAGAACGCAGCCGGTAGGGGTGACTTGGAGGCCAAACGGTCTGCCGTCATTCCGGGACGACGAAACCCGTCGCTCACGTCGTGTACATGATGCACGAACTCGCGCCAGCCGAGGACCTGGCGGATGAACCCCTCCTGAGAGTTGATGGGGAGGTCCATCGAGACGACATCGGAGATCACCCGACGAGGCAGCAAACGAAGCTGGTTCATCAGGGGACTGATCCGCGAGTGAAACAGCGACCGTGCGTGCGAGGACATCGCGTCCTCGCAGGGACCATAATGCTCTAGACAGGACTCTTTCACCCACTGCCACGCGGCCTCGGCTTGGGCATCGGTGGTCGGGACGGCGGACGCGTCGGCTTCTCCTGGATGACTTGAAAATTCTGTGGCGATGAGCGCGGCGACTTCTTCGTCAATGGAATCGACGCCAAAGCTCGGTGGGGTGGGAGGTGTGGGCTCGCCCTTCCACGGCTGGCGGTTGTCTCCATCGTGGGAGAAGCGTCCCCCTGCTGGTTTCTGGCCCTTCATCAAGATGCCGGTCTCTCGCCGGATCGCTCGATAGAAGACGTCCATTCGAAAGGGGGGCTCTGGCAAGGCTCGGCGGAACTGTTCTTGGGTCGTCAACCACCCCTCGTTGGGCACCACAAGGACCCTTCCGTCGGCGACGAGCGGCGACACGTTTTGGCGCAGCTCCCGCTCCGAGGCGCGCATCATCGTGAGGGGACCGTGGTGTGCTGCGGCCTCCGCCAGGGCGCTGCAGTAGTCCCCCTCTGTGATCCGGTAGTCGACGCGTACACCGCGTTCCGCCTGCTCGAGCGCGAAGTGGCGCATGTTCGACAACACGTACATGAGTTTCTGTCGATGGACGTTGCGACGCTCGGCCTTCCACAGGCTCTCCACCATCACAATACCGACCTCGGAGGGGTCGAGTCGCGAGAGTGGTCCGACCTCTGAGGTCAGCTGGTCGTAGGGCACAAAGACCCACGTTGAAGGAACGGACTGCGGCTCGATCGCCCGTAGGGCACTGAGAAACACACTCATTCTGCTTGTCCTCCGAACAAGGTTGGTTCCGGCCACCCCAGGCTCGACCCGGCCGAGAGCCGCCCCAGGACGCGTCCCGCAAGCGCCATCCCACTCTCCAGCGCCGATTCGACCCTCCCGCCAAGGAGGCCGTCTCCGCAGACGCCGAGAAGGAGCTCCGGGTCGTACAGACACGGGACGCCGACGGGTCGCGTCACCTGGGCGTACCGCCACCGGTGAGCCACGACATCCTCGAAGCGCAGTCCGTGAAGCCCGGGTAGGGTCTCGATGGCCGCGACAAGCGCCTCTGCCACCCGACCTGGATCGTCTTCGAGGTGCAGCGCAGACCATGCCGCGTTGGCCTGAAGGACCCACTGTTCTCCATCGGGACGCCCTGGCTTGGTCTGGTTGCGGGCGACCCAGCCCACGGGGTTTCCTTCAACGCGAGCCGCCGACCAATCAAAGTCGCCGCAGGTTGGACGCGCCATGACCGTCCAACACGGAGCGACCTCCACGTCTCGCAGTGTGTCCGCAAACGGATGCCCGGCAAGAAGGGGAAGGGCCTGGGGAGTGGGGGTGGCGACAAGGACCCCGTCGACCTCCCCCAATGTTCCCTCGGCCCCATGAACAACCCAGCCCGTAGCGGTGCGCTGCACGGCGACCACGCGGGCTGAAAAGTGGGTCGGGACGTCCGCCAATAGATGACGCACGAGTCCATTCATGCCCGGTTGACCGACATACCGTGTCGCAGAGGGCTCCTCTGCGATGAATCCGCGGGCGCTCCACGTCCCGAACGGGCCTTGCCATGGCGAGATACACCCCTGACGCTCCCACAACCGCGCCAAGCGTTTCAACCGTGCATCCCGAAAGGTCATGTACTGAGCACCATGGTCATACTGATGGCGTCCATCGCCAGAGCGGCGCCGAGACATCCGCCCGCCAGGGCCGCGTGCCTTGTCGAACACGGTGGTCGGAATGCCGTGTTCTACGAGTGTCCTCGCAGCAATGGCCCCCGCCGGCCCACCGCCGATCACCGCGAATCGGGGTGGATTGGATACGATCGGTCTGGAGACGTGCGCCCGGAAACCGTCGACGTCGACACGCGCCGCGTGAGCCTCGATACTGCGAGCACGGACCCGCCCAAAGACCGTGGACTCGGGAAACGGGCGGTCGAATTGACCCGCGCACCAGAGCAGGCCGCCATAGGAAGCCGGGTCACGCCCATCGAGGGCATACCGATGGTTCAGGTCGACCAAGGCGTCGAGCGCATCTTCTGGGGTGTTCGTCCAAGCCACAATCGCCTTTCCCCAAGACATGCGCAGGTTGTTGTGGAGTTCCCCGTGACGCAGCAGCGATTGTTGTGCAGCATCCCAGAGCCCATTCCCGGTCTTGGCGCGGGTCAGGGTCTCTAGCGTGTGCGAGGACTCACGCGTATCCGACGCGTGCGCCTGGAGGGTGTCCCTGGCCCATTGCGGCAGCGCCGCCAACGACTCGTGCTCCGCCGCGTAGAGGCACCAGGTGTAGGCGAGCTCTCGCCAGACGACGAGCTCGTCTAGGAATTTCTTGGCGCCTGGCCCGTCGACGGAACGGCATTCACGGGCGAGGCGAGTGGGCGCTACCATCCCGTAGTGCAGATACGCGGACATCCGGCTGGTGCCGGCCCGCATGGGGTCATTCCTGCGTCCGTGATAGGGGCGCAGACCACTCGCCTTGAACGCTTCCCAGCGGGCGTACCCGGCGGTGGATCCGCCGCGCGTCTCGGGCACGGGACCGACGGTGTGGTCGATCTCACAGGCGGCGACCAGCGCGTCGATGCTCCAGCGACTCCAGTCGATCGGTTCGAACGGAAGGTCTGGAACCGTCGCCGGTCGCGTCGCTGCGATGTCGGCCACTGGACTCAAATACGAGTTCAACAATGGGGTCACCCGTTCTCGGTAGGCAAACGCACGGTCGATCCCTTTCCCGACCACCCGCATCGGCACCACGGTAGCGGTGTCGACCGCCGACATTGGAACCGATCCATCCAAGTGGTCTGCCAGCCGGCGCGTCCACATCCGCAGTGGAGAGACCGGCATCTCCTCGGTGACGACCGCTGCCGCCCGCTCGGCCAAGTGGCGGAGGTAGGGGCCTCGCATCCCGGGACGCTCACAATGGAATGCGGTCCCGATCCCTCGTTCATTGAGCTGCCTAGCGACGTCGCGCGATCCCTCGAGGATGAACGTGTGATGCCGATCAGACGCGTAGGGATAGCGCTCTGAGACGGCATGGTAGACGAACAAGGGCAGCCCTTGGGCGTTGGCGATTCGGAGTGCCACCTCTAGCGCCGGGTTCTCAGTGGCCCTCAAGGCCACCCTCATCCAGTACAGGACGAAGCTTCCCCGACCCTGGACCTGCGCGTTCAAATACCGAGTGCGGGTGGTGAGGAGGTCCGTAGGCGCAACAATCATGACAGAGGTTCGATGGGACGGAACCCGCAGGGGTCAGGGCGCAAGAGGCCGTTCACCGAGCACCTGCCATCAGCGTATCGATGGCGTTTCGGAGCGTCCACGCCGCTTCTCCGGCCCTCTGTTCGCTTGAGGTGGTCAGCGCCGCGCGGACGGTCCGCTTCTCGCCGTCCGTGAGCGCATCCAACGCCACCACATCCTCGAGAGCGTCACGGTACACAGACTCGCAGCGCGACACATCACCACGGTTGTACGCGGGAACCCCCGCCTGAACCGCCATGACGAGCGTGGACGTAACGACCTCGCCGTCATCGGCTGGCGTGCGGTTCCCTCCGACGACCTCGATGGAGATCACTTCGAGGGAGAATGAGCCGGGTTGCTTGTCACCCAACAAGAAACCAAGCCGGTCAATTCGGTCTGGGTGGGAGTCCAATGCCGGAGCCCCCGCGACGGCCCGACCAAACGAGACCGGCTCGAAGTCGGAGAGTGGAACCGTCACCGCTACGACCTCGTCCGCAACGGTCGGAATGGAGACCCGATAACTACCGGCACGCATCGGCACGTCCCAGCGGTAGGCATTGAGATTCCAAGTACGACCATCGCCCCGCAGGCGCACCAATAGACTCTGCGCGCCTTCCAGCCCAAGCTCGGTAGATTGGGTCCGCACGGAAACGAATCCTCCGTTGTTCTCCAAAGAGAGCGTGCCTTCAAAGGAGAGCAACCCGCTCTCGGAACGAAGCTGTTCACCGGACGAACGTCCACCCATCACCGTGTCGTTGATGACGGACCACTGCAGATCCGGAATCGGTTGAGCCATCGCGGCCATGATCAAGAACCACATGTGCCGCCCCCTAGGGGAGCCTTGCGTCGACGCCGCCAGCCCGCCGCCACACGACCGGTCGCTTTCCTCTCCGCCTTGTCCATGTTCATGAAATTGATCCTGATTCGAATGTGAACGTCATTGAGGAGCAGTGCGCCCTACGCGGGCACACCCACGGTTTTCACTTGGTCGTCCCAGTGGTCGTTATCGATGAGAGACACCATCACCATGGCGACGTCCGCGCGCGAGACCATGAGGCTCACCGTGTCGGTCGAGTCCACGCCGGAGGCGAGCCCGGTCAGCGGACCATTCGTGAGCCCAACGGGCCGTAAAATGACGGTAGGAAGGGAGTGAAAGCGCATCACCTCCTCCATTCGTCCAAGGTCGCGAAGAGGCCGACGCAGGACCGTAGGAATCACCAAGTAGCCGTAGAGCCAGCTTAGGCGACGCGCCTGACTCAAGCTGTCGCCGACACCGAGAGAAGAGATCGCCACCAGGCGTTGAGCCTGACGAGCCGCTGCAAGGAGGTTTTGAGTACCGGCCTGGGTCACGAGCGCACGCCCCCGGTCGTTGCCTAAACAAGACAGCACAATGTCGACGTCGCCGACAGCGTTCTGGACGTCCTCTCTGCTTCGTACGTCACACGCTATGGGTGACACGCCCGGGTTTCGCTCGACTCGTACAGGGTTTCTGGCGAGGGCACGAACGTCGTGCCCAGCAGCAGCGGCAAGGCGAGTCACGTGTCTTCCCACTCCCCCGGTTGCACCGACCACCGCGACTATCGACATGACATTCTCCGAACGCTGTTGGGTCTTCTCGACGCGTCTGAAGATTTGACTCACGCCAGCACTTCGTTGTTTGAATAGTATTTGCTTAGGTATGGGATTGCAAGAACTTCCTCCGTAGATTTCAGTTATTATCATCAGTAAAACACATAAATGGAGTTCTATTCTGCGCGAATGGTGGGGTGTTGAGCGCTGAAAATACCTATGCAAAAGATATTCACTCTATGGTTCGACCCGCTCGAGAATGTCTGCGACGGGATGCGTCATCGTTCCGCCCGGCCTTAGCGCCGCGGGCGGGCAAGTCTCAGTTGCGCTCCCCAAACGCTCGAAAGCCTTTGTACTGGCTCGGGTCTGCACACGGGCGCGACGGACGAGCAGGAGTTTCAGAGCTTGGTGAAGGACAGCAATGTGGCGGTGATCGCGCTTCGCTGGACTGACTGATCGCAGATCACTTTAGATTCACTTCATGGGCGATACGGTCCTCTCCGAGCAGGGGATTCGCGCCTGACCTTCATTGAGCGATTGCCAGGGCATCCGTAGACGATGGCAAGCGGCGCGACCGTCCAATCGGAAATCGCTGTCAACGATCGTCAACGACCGTTCCAGTCACTCACCAAAATGGCTCCTGGTTACCCTGCGGCCCTTGTGAGCCAGCGCCGTCCGGCCTCCTTGTCTACCTCGAGTCCGTCGCCGTCGAGCAGACGCCTGGCGAGGTCCAGCATGGCGTTGGCGTTCCCTTCCTTTGCGGCCTTCGTTAGCCAGTGTCGTCCGGACCCCGTGTCTACCTCGAGTCCGTCGCCGTCGAGCAGACGTCTGCCGAGGTCCCGCATGGCGTTGGCGTTCCCTTCCTTTGCGGCCCTCGTGAGCCAGTGTCGTCCGGACTCCGTGTCTGCTGCGAGCCCCTGGCCGTCGAGCAGGCGGGTCCCGAGATCCCACATCGTGTTGACGTTCCCTTCCTCTGCGGCCCTCGTGAGCCACTGCGGACCGGCCTCCGTGTCTACCTCGAGTCCCCAGCCGCCGAGCAGACGGCTCCCGAGGTCATGCATGGCGCCGGTGCTCCCTTCCTTTGCGGCCTTCGTGAGCCAGTGCCGCCCGGCCTCCGTGTCTTCTTCGAGTCCGTCGCCGTCGAGCAGACGTCTGGCGAGGTCCCGCATGGCGCCGAAGCTCCCTTCCTTCGCGGCCTTCGTGAGCCAGTCCCGCCCGGCCTCGGTGTCTACCTCGAGTCCCAGGCCGTCGAGCAGACGGTTGCCGAGCTTCCGCATCGCGTGGGCGTCTTCTTTCTGTGCGGCCTTCGTGAGCCAGCGTCGCCCGGCCTCCGTGTCTACCTCGAGCCCTAGGCCGTCGAGCAGACGGTTGCCGAGCCTCCGCATCGCGTTGGCATCTCCTTTCTCTGCGGCCTTCGTGAGCCAGCGCCGCCCAGCCTCCGTGTCTACCTCGAGTCTGTCGCCGTCGAGCAGACGTCTGCCGAGGTCCCGCATGGCGTTGGCGTACCCTTGTATTGCGGCCTTCGTGAGCCAGCGTCGCCCGGACCTGGTGTCTACCCGGAGTCCCCGGCCATCGAGCAAACGGATGCCGAGCGATCGCATGGCGTTGGCGTTCCCTTCCTCTGCGGCCTTCGTGAGCCAGTGCCGCCCGGCCTGCTTGTCTACCTTGAGTCCCCGGCCGCCGAGCAGACGGTTGCCGAGGTAGAGCATGGCGTTGGCGTTCCCTTCCTCCGCGGCCTTCGTGAGCCATCGCCGCCCGGCCTCTGGGTCTACCACGAACCGCCGACCGTCAAGCAGACGGTTGCCGAGCATCCACATCGCGTTGGAGTCTCCTTCTTCTGCGGCCTTCGTGAGCCATTTCCGCCCGGCCTCCCGGTCTACCTCTAGTCCATCGCCGTCGAGCAGACTGTTGCCGAGTATCCACATCGCGTTGGAGTCTCCTTCCTCTGCGGCCTTCGTGAGCCAGCGCCGTCCAGACTCCGTGTCTACCTGGAGTCCCCGGCCGTCGAGCAGACGGGTCCCGAGCCTCCGCATCGCGTTGGCGTCTCCTTTCTCTGCGGCCTTCGTGAGCCAGCGCCGCCCCGCTTCTGTGTCTACCTGGAGTCGGTCGCCGTCGAGCAGACGTCGGCCGAGGTCCCGCATGGCGGTCGCGTTCCCTTCCTCTGCGGCCTTCGTGAGCCACTGCCGTCCGGACTCCGTGTCTACCTGGAGTCCGTCGCCGTCGAGCAGACGTCTGCCGAGGTCCCGCATGGCGGTCGCGTTCCCTTCCTCTGCGGCCTTGGTGAGCCATTGTCGTCCGGACTCCGTGTCTGCTTCGAGTCCCTCGCCGTTGGGCAGACGGTTCCCGAGTTCCCACATGGCCTCGGAGTTCCCTTCCTTT
>JAACDH010000018.1 GCA_009936995.1 Rhodobacterales bacterium | reverse complement strand
GAGACCGCCGCTCAAGGCTCGCCGGTGATTTACCGCACCGACTAGTTGTCGGGCGCGCCAGCGTCAATCCAGGCGCGAATGCCCGCCACCGTATCGGGTTCGGTGCTGAGCAGGCTGCTGCCCGGATGCATCGACGTTCCGCTGACCATGGTGTCGGCGTCCTCGATTTTGTCGATCAGGTAGCTATTGCTACTGTCGCCCGCAGTAACCAGCGGAAGATTACTGGCGCCAATCGCACCCACCAAGGCCGCATACGCGCTGTCGGGTTCGGCCTCGGACAGCGTTAGGCCACCGGCTCCGCCACCGTGGCAGCTGGAGAACGCACAAGATGGAAACAAGACTTCGTCACGTATCTCGGTGAACGTGGGTGTCTCCACAGCCGTGGAACCGCTGTCTTCACTTTTGTCGTTGCCACCGCATGCGGTCAGCAAGAGGGCCAGTGTGGCCATGCGCCAAGGATTCATGATGATGTTCTCCGATGGGGGATACCTTAACCTTAGACGGCCCAGGCCTTGCTGACCACAACTGGATCTAGTACTGCGGAATTGTGGGGTCTATTTCAGCCGCCCAGGCGTTGATGCCGCCTTCGAGGTTGTAGAGTCGCGTAAGCCCCAAGCCGGCGAGTATTCCCGCCGCTTTCGCCGAACGTCCACCGCTCTTGCACATCACCACGATGTCGCGATCGGCAGGAATCTCGGAGAAGATCTCAGCCACTTCGCCGTGGGGCTGAAGGCGATCGACAAACGACACCGCGGAGATCTCCTGCTCGTGAGCCGATCGCACGTCGAGTACAAACGGCCGCCAACCGCTCGCCCGACGCTCGGCGAACTCCGTCACGGAAATCCGCTCAAAGGGCTCGTCGAACTCATTCTTTTCGTGGGACCTGTCGGGCACCCCACAAAACTGCGGGTAGTCCACCAGCTCAGTGATGGGCTTCGCGTTCGGGTCGCGACCCAATTTCACCTCTTGAAAACGCATGTTTAGCGCGTCGTACAGCAGCAGACGGCCACTCAACGTGGTGCCTTTGCCCAACAGGACCTTCACCGTCTCGGTGGCTTGAATCACCCCGATAATACCTGGGAGAATGCCCAACACACCGCCCTCAGCGCAGCTTGGAACCAGCCCAGGAGGCGGTGGCTCGGGATAAAGGTCGCGGTAGTTTGGTCCACCCTTGTAGTTGAACACGGAAGCCTGGCCCTCGAACTTGAAGATCGACCCATACACATTGGGCTTCCCGAGCATCACGCAGGCATCGTTGACCAAGTAGCGAGTGGGAAAGTTATCCGTTCCGTCGACCACCACATCGTAGGGTTCCAAGATCCGCAGCGCGTTCTCGCTGGTGAGCGGCTCCTCGTAGAGATCGAACTGAACGTGCGGATTAATGTCCTTCAAGCGCGTCTCTGCGGAACGCACTTTGGACTGCCCAAGGGTAGAGGTGCCGTGCAGGATCTGCCGCTGCAGATTTGACAGTTCGACGATGTCGAAGTCGACGATGCCGATTCGCCCCACGCCGGCCGCCGCTAAGTACATCAGCAGTGGAGAGCCCAGTCCTCCGGTGCCCACGCAGAGCACCGACGAGCCCTTCAGGCGTCGCTGGCCCTCCATGCCCACTTCAGAGAGGATGAGATGACGGGAATAGCGACCGATTTCGTCGTTGCTAAGCTTGGGTAGTGCGTCGCTACTATCGACGATTCTGGGCATGATGAGCAAGGCACTGTCCACGTCTAACACCGTGTCTACGCCGTCGAGAGATCGGATATCCTCCCTGCCCAGATACAGGTTGACGAAGCTGCGAAGCTTGCCGTCGACCAGGATGTGTTTGGTGATTCCAGGGTGCTGAACAGTGAGCGCGTCGATTGCCTGCTGAACGTTGGATGCGGTGACGATGACTTGACTTTGGCCGTCGGTATAGACGCGAAGCGCAGCGGGGATGTGGAGGGTAGGCATTGGACTTCTCAAGAATTGGAGGAAGCTGGGTCGGCGAGTTCAAAGAATCAATGTGCACAGGGCAGAGCGATCTTCAAGCACACACCAGCTGTCAACATCGGCGACGCCATTTTGGACTGATAGTCGCCACTCTTTTGGACCCAATTGATTGCATCCGAGTACGACGGAGCGGCGAGTTGCCGCTGGGTCGCATACACTGTGACCTCCCGCTCGCTGCGCCTTCTGGGTTGATCGCGGTGCCAAAAACTTAGCCGACGTCTTTCGGGGCGCAAAGATTTTCTGTACCCCGTAGTACAGAGTAACCTCCATGAGCCAAACCTACATGCGTCTAATACTTGGAGTAACGGGTGGAATTGCCACCTATAAGGCCTGTGAAATCATCTCCCAAACGCTAAAGATGGGAGGCGAGGTGCGGGTGGTGATGACCGAAAACGCCACACGGTTCGTGACCCAACTCACCTTCGAGGCCCTTACCGGACATCCGGTGATGACTTCAGCCATGGCCACCACAGTTCCCAAAGATGGACTGACCCAAATCGAGCACATCGAGTGGGCAAAGTGGGCCACTGTGGCCGCCGTCGCTCCCCTCACCGCCAATAGCCTGGGCAAGCTGGCCTGCGGCCTCGCGGATGACGCGCTCTCTACGGTTATCATGGCGTTGCCCGCAGAGATTCCCGTGGTGCTAGCACCGGCGATGAACACACAGATGTGGCTGAACCCCGTGGTCCAGCGCAACCTTCGATGGCTAGAGGAGTTGGGCCGCTACCGGATGGTCCCGCCCGTACACAAGCGACTTGCGTGTGGAGACGTCGGCATGGGGGGGCTCGCCTCTCCCAGCGATATCATGGCGGAGATCGTGGCAGTGACACGCTAATTAGCCCATCAAGCCACCCCAAGAACGCACCCTCTTCGCGCATCAATCGGCGCTGTTCGTCAACCACTCGACCGCCGCCAAATCTTCTGGTGTCGTGGGGCTGGCGTCCTGCAGGGCCGCTCGAATATCTGCGATGAGCGCTTCATCACCCTGCGGATTCGCCACCAATCGCATCAAGTCCACCTGACGCCAAAGTTGTTGGGGAGCGCGATCAACCGCACGCTGCAGCTCGATGAGCGCCGCTTCCTCATCTCCACCCGCCCAGCTAGGTCGACTCGCTGCAACCAATCCTCGACTCCAAAGAGCAATCGAGCGCTGCCGCGGTTCCTCGCTGGCACTCGCGTGCGCGATCAGAGCGTCGAGTTCGTCTAAATCCATCGCCGCAGCCTCGCCTCCGAGCTCCACCATCCACCGAGACCAGGCCAACGCGGTCCAAGCGACGCAGGGCATTCTCGACGCATCGAGGAAAGGTAGCGCCGCTCTCAACGAGGCTTCTGACCGGCGTTGGCGAAACGCAGGCGATGACTCGAGACAGCGGATCCCCAGCGCCCTCGCCTCGGCGTAGCGATCAACCGCCGCTCTGCGATTGGACTCCATCAGACCGCGCACGACGTGAAGGCGGACCAATCGCCAGATCACCTCTGGCTGATCACCGCGACGGTGCCAGGCATCGACGAGGCTGCTCTCGGCCAGCTCAAGCCCCTCTTCTCCGCGGGCATCCCAGTGTCGATCGGCCGTGAGAATGTGGCTATCCACACGTTGAGCATTAGAGCGCTTCGTCGCGCACCCACCCACCGCCATCGTCATCAGCAGCACCCACTTGTGCACGGAACCTCCCTGGCGAAGCCTATCTCATACGATACAACTTCCCCATGACACCCCTTCTTCTACTGCTCGCCGTGGCGTGTGCCTCACCACCCGTCCAAGCGCCATCGACCGCCCCAACGGACTTGGTGGCCATCGACGTTGTCAAGTTGATTCCCGCAGCCAGCGTGGCCGAGCGTCTCGCCAAGCCGTCGGAACGGGCGCGTATCGTAAATTTTTGGGCCACCTGGTGTGGTCCCTGCGTCGAAGAGCTCCCCCGCATCGCCACCTGGACGCAGGCCCACCCCGAAGTCGATCTCATTTTGGTGAATCTCGACATCGCCTCGCTTAACAAGAAGAAAGTGGTGCCCTTCGTCCAGAAGAACGACCTCGGAGACTTCACCAACTGGCAGCTCAACGACCGCGACCCGGCTCGGGCGATCGCAATAGTGATGCCCGAATTTACCGGTGTCGTTCCGCTGACCGTCGTCATTTCTGCCAACCAAACCAGCCGCGAAGTGATCTACGGCGCCGTGAGCAATGCCCAACTCGACGCCACCCTCGCCCCGTGATTAGCGCACCTTTGGGTGAACGTGTGGACGCAACGCAATAGGGTGTAGATGCGCGCCCGGATGGTGGAATTGGTAGACACATGAGACTTAAAATCTCCTTTCCTTCGGGGAGTGCGGGTTCAATTCCCGCTCCGGGCATGCTCCACTTCCAGCGCATCGTAGCGAGCCAAGACCGCTGACCAGCAGTGTTGGGCAAAGTCCTTAGAACGCTCGAATTCGCTTGGCCAAACAGGCGGCAAGATACTTAGACGCACCGTGTGGCCAGCGAAAGCCCCCGCCACGCGCTTGGGCAACACGCTCGACGAATTATAGATCGCGCAGGGCACAACTGGGATTCCACGACTCCATGCGTCCATGGCGAGCATCAAGTACACCTTCTCCTTGGGCCTCGAACCCTCGACCCGGGTTCCTTCAGGGAACACCTGGAGCCGATGCGGACCGCTCACCAGATCGATCACCTCTTTACGAGCGCGAGCGCGGCTATGTTTGTTCGTTCGGCTGAAGAACACGCACCCAGAGATCCACGCCATCTGACCGATGACCGGTAACCAAAAGACCGCGGACTTGGAAACGCCATTCGAGCGAGTACGTGCCATGAGCAGTACCGGATCGAGCCAGCTGCGATGGTTGCAAAAGATCAACGCGCCTTGTTCTGGCGGAAGCGTCCAAGCGCCATCTTGTTTTACATCGACCCACAACAGCCAAACCACCAGACGCGCCCATTGCTGTGCGGAGACCATCGCGTACGGCTCTCGGGTTCCTCTCGGCAGCACCAAGAAAGGCAGAACTCCGACCGCGCCGATCACGAGACCCGATAGAGTCGCCGCGAACAGCACCCAGAGACCGAACAGGAATCCGCCCAAGCTACGCACGGCCGTTGTTTAGCACACCAGACAGCGCCGAGATAGCCGCAGCCGTATGTCCGACGAAACCAAATCAAACGCGTCATCCTCCGACAACCGCGAACTGGCCCCTCTGCTGGGCGATGCGCTCGCACAGGTGGTCCGTCGCCTACTCGAGAAATCTCGCTCCGGCATCGAATCGGCGGCCACTGCGGGCCGCACTCGGCTTGAGATCCGACAGGTCCAGAGTGATCTTGATCATTTTTGGCAGCGCCTCGGCAAGAGCACCTACCATCTGGTGCAGGCTGGTGAAGTCGACCATCCTGCGCTGAGGAAGGCGATGCTGCGCATCGACGAGTTAGAGGCACAGATGGAGAATCTCCGCCACCAGGGCCCATCCAAGGATGATGGGGGCGCAGAGAAGTAAAAACATCAGTAGCCGGCCAGGCCCAGGGTCATTATGTAGCCGGCGATTCTTGGGGGGCTGTAGCTCAACTGGGAGAGCGCTAGAATGGCATTCTAGAGGTCGTGGGTTCGAGCCCCATCAGCTCCACTTTACTAAAGCGGGTCCAACACTATGGTGTTGGGCCCGTTTTTTTTTCGGCCTCGGCGAAAGCGATCCATTGTTTGCCATCCCATCGAAGCACCATCGCACTGACCGGGTCGCGAGCCGCCGACTTCATCTCTTTGACGCCTACGGCCATGATCAGGTCGGTCTCGGCGTCGCCCATAGACCAGGACACCATCACCGAGGTTTGAGGCATGGCCATCAACGGGCGAGGCGCTTTTGAAGCGAGCACGTGCGGCGCCAACAGCCCTGCAGCGGCCCAACCATCGCCATCCGCCAACTGAAGGTAGTGCCGCTCGGTACCGGCGATAGCCACAGATTGCAGGCCCTCGAGCGCTTGGGTCGCGGCCGGCACCAACGCCTGATGCAGGTCGGCGAGAGAGACACCCCATGCGTTAAGATCGGCAAGGGACACCCATCGGCGCTTCTCTCCCTCCCAGAACTTAAAACAGAGGCGCACGGCGTCGGCGATGGGCGCCTCACAAGCCAAGGGGACCAGCGGGAGGTTCTTGCCCGATCTATATTGATCGTATCGGGCCTGGATATCGACCGGAGCCACCGCGGGGCGGACCCCTTCGGGCACCGCCCCTTGGGCCACCGTGAGAGACAGCAACCACCACATCGTTACTCCGCCACCAAGGACCGTTCGTTGACCGAAGACGCTCGGTCTTTTACCGTTGGGCGATTGGCTCGAACGTACGATGCCACCCGCATATTGTGAGCACTCCGCGAGAGGTCTCCCGGGTGAAGACCGCCGAACATGGGGGCGGCCAACTGGGGGGCGGCCAACAGGAAATGATTGTTCTCTTCAAGGGACAGCTGGCCACTCCTTTCACCTGCACATCGGGCACGACTCATTGTGGCACATGGACTCCGTGTCCGCTCGACCATCCCGCCTGTGGTAGGCCTGAGGCACCGCGGAGGCCCCAATGGCGACATTCGAAACTGAACTCGACGATGACGGTGAAGTGCTCTTCCTGATGGAGGCCGAAACCACTGGCGCCTTCTCCAAATCCTCGGCAGGCGAAACACCGCGTCCCCACCTGGCCTTTAAGCAGGCGGTCAACGCCATTGGTATGATGGGCAATCGCATCGCTACTTCGGTCGGCCCGAACATCGAGGGAACCGGTATGCAAGCCGCGATTACCTTCGGAATCAAGATAGATGCTTCCGGGCAGGTGATGATCGCCTCCGACACCAGAAACTGCCAGTTTTCCGTCCAGGTTATTTTCAAGCCTTAGTCGCGCGAATGCACCTGCGGGCCGCGATCGGATAAGTCCTAAGAATGAAGGGCTGGACCACCGTCGCCGAAGCGCCGTGTCACGCAAGCATTCGTCGACAACGGGTCGTCTCCGAAGCCACCGGTGCACCCGCAGAATTGCTCTCCCCTCGCACAGATGGAGCGCTCCATCCGGCGGCCTTGCGGCGAGACTTCATCCGTGTCCACCGTTCTCTGGCGCGCCTTGTCGACCCCGCTCTTGTTCGCGTCATCTCCATCTTTGAAGACGATAATGTACCCGGTGTCGTACGATCGGCCCTAGAGGACGGTAACGCGGCTGGCTGGTCGGGCCCCCTCCCCGTGTCCGACGTCGCCTACGTCGGCGCCCGACTTCTTCCCGCGGTCTTATTGGCGGGCAAGGCCATGGGAGGCGTGCTGCTCGCCCACGATGTAGGTATCGACGCGACCGGCCAACCTGTACTCGCGCCCTTGGGACCGAACCCCAATCAAGTCGACCGGGCTGTCTTGGGAGCAGCCTCCCCCGAGAGCTTCGAAGGGTCAGCGCCAGAGGGCACTAGCGCACTGTACGGCCTAGGGACGCTGCTCTATACCTTGGCCACTGGGCGTCCTCCCGCCCCGGGCAACGCACTTCCGCCTTCTGCACTAAATCACCGCGTGCCGGCGACGCTCGACGAGGCCATCAGCCTGCTTCGGAGCACCGCCCCGGAGCGACGGTCGCTCGCGCTACCCCTGCTCTCCGACCTGTCCAGACCATCCGACCTACGTCGCCATTTCACCCCAGCCGCCACACGCATCGATGCTCAAACACACCAGCTCCTGACCACCCGCCAGCCCGAAATCCCATTGGTGCTCACAGCAGTTCAACTCGCCTCGCTCACCCCAAGCGAGCGCTCCGCAGCTGTCGGGGTCGCAGGAATCGCCAGCCGAACGTTGGATGAGCTCATCACGCACGGCCTGCCACTGATTCTCGGACAGGCACCCAACGCCAAAGAGAGCCTCACACAGCTCAACTTCCTCCGCGAACGTCATGGACTGCCAGCGATCATGGCCCTCAAGCCGCGAACCAGCCGCTGGACCTGGCTCGCGCTGGGTTTGGTCGTCGCTGCGGTTCCCGCGGTGGGTGGCGCGGTCGCCCTTGAATTCGGATTACTCCCCCTCGCCATTCCACTGGCGGTCTGCGCCGCCGCCATCGTCGGCCTCACTGGTTGGCGGGCATGGGCCGTTCAAAAACGACTCACCTTGCTTAAAGCAGTGGAGCGATCTCGACGAATTCAGCAGCGAAATCAGGTCTCCATGCGTCAACATGCCGGCGTGCACAAAATCGAAACAAGACTCGCCCAGACACGGGTCGCCCTCGACCAAGCCAACATCGCACCAGCCATCCAGGTCGACCTACGCGGAGCTCTACGGGACATTGAGCGCACACTAGAGCCGCTGCTCGAGTTGCTTCGAGCCACCGCCGAGGTCCTCCACCAGAACAGCCGCGAACGCACCGTGAAGCGACTCGCGGTGTTAGAGACTGCGTCCCCTGGGCAGCACACCGACGAACGTCGGACGTTGGTAAACACCTTGCACCATCTCGACGCTATCGCAACCCAGCATCGCACCGGACTCGACGAGATCGACGCCATCAACGCCGAGCTCGATCGTGTCCACCATTCGCTAACCCTGGCCATCGGAGCCTCCACGTGAAACGAGCCGGACGGGCCCGACGCGAGCTCCTGATCCACATGACTCCCCAAGCCGAGATCATCGTCGACGTTGGCGCAGACCACGGTCACGTAGCCGCAGCGGTCGGCGCCATCGCGGTAGAGCGCTTACCGAATCGCGCGGGTCGAACCGACGTTCCCTGGGTCATTTGTGACGGACTAAGCGCGTTCTCGCGAGTCGACGTCGCCATCATCGCCGGTATGGGCGCCAAGACCATCGCGGGTATTCTCTCGCGCGGCCCCACCCCAAGCGTCGCCGTCCTGCATGCCCCTGACGACCCGGGCCTGCTGCGGCGCTGGCTGGCAGATCATGGCTGGGTCATCGAGGCCGAGGGATTGGCCCCCGAGGCCGGTCGGTACGCCGAGGTCATCCGCGCTCGCCGGGGAACCGAGTCCTCCAGCGGGCTCACCCTAGAGTTTGGCCCACGTCTGCTAAGCGATGGAGACCCGCTGCTGCACGCCCATCTCACACACCTTCACGGATATTGGACGCAGCTCGCCCAACAAACCAAAGGCCGAGCACCCGAGAAGCACCAACAACAACGGGCACGGGCAGACTTCTTGGGTCAATGTCTGGCCGAAATACCCTATCCGCATGGGACCTAGTCAAGCTACAGTCCCCGCTGAGGAACTCAAAACATGCGCCGAGCCCTAGCCGCCCTCCTATTACTGTCCGCCTGCGGCGGCGATTCGTCAGTAGATAGTTACACCGCTAGTACAACAACCGAGTGTTCCGGCCTCTCCGTAGAGCTTGGCGAGGGCGACACACGCTTCATACCCCGCGCTGAGGGCGACACGGTCACGTTGGTACATGGCCCCCAGGGCGGCTGGCATATCGACGTTGCGGGAAGAGTTTCGGGAACCAGCGCATTCGTTCGGGTGCACACTTCGGTGGTCGTTGCTGCGACGGGCGTCGAGATCGGCGGTCCCGGTCAGGAAAACGACTCCGCCATCCAACTCGCCAACTTTGAAGACTGCAGCGGCGACTTCATCAAATCTCGGGTCTACTTGGATGACAACGACGGCAGCTTACCCTGGGGGCAAGACGAATTCTGCGCGCTGCACGGCAACCCCATCGACCTCTCGGTTCGCATCACCAACCTGGTCACCGAAGAGACCTCGGTCACGTCCCGGCGCGTCATCGCTGGGCGCGATTCCGTAGACGACACGAAATGCGCTGAATAGAAACTGTCGTTATTCGGTGCAGATCGCTCGAAAGATCTGTTCGGTGAGATTGGCGCCGACAATGACCTGACCAAATGGGTACCGCATCTCGAGCGAGACGAGGCGATCGCCGACAGAGCCGCTCCACACCTGGAGGCTCTCCCCAGCCGGGGCTTCAGAGACCCAACTCTCTACGGAGGTGATCTGAAGCGCGGGCAGGTCTCGATATTGGCTACTGTCGATAAACACGCGAGAGAATCCAAGCCGGTCGACCGCCGCCACACCCGAGATCACTGAAAACTGACCCCCAGATTCTGGATGTTTGAGGTGAAGGAGCCTTTGTTCGCCATCTTGGCCGACGCCGATCCATCCTTCGGGCACATCGAGGCACAAGCCGGAGGCATGCCACCAGTGCATCGGACCGATCACCTCGTGCCGGTCTGGCACGGCATCGGCCTGAATGACCGGCGCAGAGACGTCCTTATGTGCTGCGGCCTGGGTGACCTTGGCGCAGCCGGCCATCACCATGGACAACGCTGCGCAGGCCGCCAGTTCTCGGCCTAGACGCGTCATTTCTGATGGGCTCGGAGGGTGTCGAGGGCCCGCTGATGGGCGGTGGCTCCCCAGACCTCTGAGAACACCACTGCGGGATCCCGGTCTTGAAGAACTTGCATCTTGATGGCGCGAATCGCCTCGGGAGGATGCTGGGCGATCCCTGTGAGAAAACGCCCAGCAGCTATAGAGGGCTTTTGGGCGAAAGTCGCCAGACCAACTTCCTCGCAGGCTTGTGGACTCATGGACTTGGACTGCACCAAGATCTTGAGCGCGGGGCCCCTACCGACGTGCTGAACCAGCCGTGCCGTGCCCCCCCAGCCGGGCGCGATGCCTAGGCTGGCGTGCACAAAACGCAGGCTGCTTTAGGGCCCCATGAAGCGGAAGTCCGTGGCAGTGCTGAGCTCGGCGCCCCCGCCAATGGCCGGCCCCTCGATCACTGACACGCTGACCAGGGGCAACGCCAACAACTGATCGAGCACCGTGGACATCGCCCGATGCATCTTCGCGGCTCGCTCTGGGTTATCTATGGCGTGTCGGACCTGGCCCAGATGCCCACCACTGCAGAACAATCCGCCGTGCCGTGAAGCGAGAATCAGCGCGGCGCCACGCCACTGGCTGAGCGCCTCGACGGCGTCGGCCAACTGCACCATCATCTGCAGTGTGACCGCGTTCTTGGCTGCACCGTTGTCCAGGCTCAGGCGCGCGATGGCACCGCTCAAATCCAGCAGAACAGTTCCAGGCTTTACCGGGGTATCACGCCCTAATTCGACCAGCACCTCACGTGCTTCTTGAAGGTTCATCGAAGCAGCTCCAAGGCGTCGTGTGCAGAGCAAATACCGCTGCGGAGATCGGCCTCGAGCTGCGTACTCATCTGCTCGCGCGCCGCAGCGCGGGCCTGTTCGGCGACGAGGTCGAGGGCCAGGCGCACGTAGGCGTCACCGCGACGGCGCTCCCAAATGGGCTGCCCCGTGCTTGTGCACCAGGCCAAGTGCTTCCCGATGCTGTCCACCACGTCATCCAAGCCAGTGTTGTTCAGAGCTGAGCAGGTGTGCACAGGCGGCGGCCACGGCATCTCACCCAGCTGGATGGCCTGAGACAGCGCCTGGGCGAGCCGGTTTGCGCCCTGCCGATCGGACTTATTGACGGCAAACACATCGGCGATCTCTAGGAGTCCTGCCTTCATCGTCTGCACTGCATCCCCAGATTCGGGTGTGAGTACCACAACGACCGTGTCGGCGACCTCCATGATTCCGAGCTCGGACTGGCCCACGCCCACCGTCTCGATGATGATCCGGTCGAACCCAACAGCGTCGAGTAGGTCGACCACCTCGGCGGTATCACTCGACAATCCGCCCAAGTGACCGCGACTGCTCAGCGAGCGAATAAACACATCATCATCGCTGGTGTGACGCTCCATCCGAACGCGGTCGCCGAGTATGGCGCCTCCGGAAAAGGGCGAACTGGGGTCTACGGCCACCACCGCAACACGAAGGTCGTCCGCGCGCGCTTGAGTGACCAAACGGTCGACAAACGTCGATTTTCCGGAACCAGGGGGACCGGTGATGCCGATGACCTGCGGGACTCCGGGCCCCTGACGACGGCGCACCGGCATCGTCGCCAGCGCATGGCCCATTCCAGGATGGCGGCACTCAACCAAACTAATGGACCGGGCGAGAAATCTGCGCTCACCCGCCAGCGCGCGGTCCAAGATCTGTTTCGCGTCAGACACTGACTTCGCCCTCGTTGACCTCGGTCATAACGCCGTAAATATGCACGGCTGTTCCCCCATATAATCGCGACTTGGAAAGGGCCAAGGTGCCGTGCCGCTCGGGAACCGTCGCTCGCGAATCGGTCTCGAGCAGCAGCCAGCTTCCGACGGCAAACTGAAGGGCCTGCAGGGCCACTGCCGGGGGCATCTTGTACGGCGGGTCGGCCAGCACACCATCAAACATCCCCAGCTGTGAAATCAGCAGGTGAACGTCACCCACCTGCACCGATGCGGAGATGCCCAGCCCCTTAAAATTCTGTCGAATCGTGTTGGCGGCCTTTCGATTTTGCTCAACCACCACCACCTCGCCGCCGCGAGAGCTTGCCTCGATTCCGAGTAGACCGGAACCGCCGTAGGCATCTAAGATTCGCAGGCCGTTAAGATCGTGCCCTACGATCGAGAACATCGCCTCGCGAACGCGTGACGAAGTGGGCCGCGCAGATTGCGGAACCGGAAACGGAAGCGGCCGCCCTTTGAGGCGACCACCTGTGATTCGAGGACGATGACTCATCGGCCGTTCTTCAACCTACTCGGCGCCATCGGCAGGGGGAACGCCGCCTGCGGGAGGCTTACTGGGAAGCTTGGTGGGCAACTTGGTGGCCGGCTGAACAGCGCCCAACTCGGGCAACGTGTCTTTAATGGTCCAGGTACACATGCCCTCGTGACAGCCACAAGTATCGAGAATCTTGAAGCAGATTTTACCTTCGCAGGTGGTCATAACCTCCGCGGCGTTCGCTACGGTGGTGCAGACTTCAGAACCACAGCCCGCAGCCTTGCAGTCGGCGTCTACGGTACACTCACCCTCTTTTTGACGGCCTTCAACACGCTCTTCGCATGAATCGTACAGTTCCTGGGGCGACGGGATTTCTGTCTTTGCGTCGATGGGAACCGCCGCGGGCTCGGGCGCTGGTTCTGCCGCAGAGGCGACCTCGACGACCGGTTCAGCCTCGGGTTTTGCGTTCTTTCCCGAACACGCGATCAGAAGGAAAAGTGCGAGAGTGCGCCACATGGCCTCACCTTGGATTACGGTACACCCGCACTCTAGCAGGGTTCCGCTCCTCGGGCATGGGGGCCGCACATGGCGACGAAAACTCGGTGGGCTGTGGTGGGCGTTGGACGCGCGGGGATCGCACGGAGTCGAGCGATTCAGGCCGACCCCTTCGGTGCGCTCGTGTGCACTTGGCGCGGACGCAATCAGCACCTACTGGACTGTTCGGCGGCGACGGATCTCACAGACGCACTTCGCCAAGTCGACGCCGTGGCGATTTGCTCTCCAGATGTGGCCCACGGAGATCAGATTGGCGCAGCGCTGCGAGCGAATAAACACGTTGTCGTCGAGTTTCCAATCTGCCACTCTTCCACCGAGGCTGCTGCACTGTTCGAACTCGCCCGCACGATGGATAAGACGCTTCATGTCGCCCATATCGAGCTCCTCCACGGTCCACAGCGGCTTCTTCACGAGGCGCTCCAGCGACCCACGTCGTCTGCCTCATTGGCGTTCTCTCGGCCAGGTCCTCTTGGGAGCGCACGAGAGCTCGCCTTCGGAAACATCGCCCGACTCCATCGTCTCGTTGACTTGTTTGGCCCAGTGACTCACCTGCAAGACCTCGACTACGTCTCCGGAGCGCTGTCTGGTGTCCTGATTACCACCTCCACGCGGGTGATGTTTCATTTTGAGCAGGCCCCCGCACTTCCGAGGTCCACGCTTTTAAAGGTGGGCGACTCGTCGGGAAATTGGAAACTCACCGGCCGACAACTCAGCCTAAATGACACCGCGCGCATTCTTACCCAAACGACAGGGCTGTTCTCGCAGGATCAGAACGTGGCAACAGCTCGGATTATGCGTGGTTGTTCGCATTATGTCACCGAGACACAAATCCTTCACATTCTACGCCTTGCCGAACAACTATCCAACCTAGAGGAAGGTCGACTGCGCCCGGCCTTCAAATAGATGACAGGGCCTTCCAAGAGCAAGTGCCGCGAATCATTGCGGCTCCCTTGTGATGGCAGATCCGGTCCGGTAAATCGCGGACCTACTAAACCCTTTCCCAGGCGGAGGGCGCATGCGCCATCTTCCCAGCCTAATGCTGGCCGTATTCCTTGTCCAAGGGTGCGGTGACCTCTCCGAGGCCGACCAAATAGGCAGTGAAACATTCCCGATTGAGCCTCACAACCTGTTGCCTCAATACACCTCTGCGAACGGCCAGATTGCTACGGGCGTCGTGACGGGGTCCGAGGGTGCTCTCGAGCAGCCCATCGGATTCTCCCACGAGATCCACGCATCGCAGTTGAACATCAACTGTCAGTTCTGCCACTCCGAGGCGCGCAAGTCCATCTACAGTGGAGTTCCGCCGGTGCAAACCTGCATGAACTGCCACCGTTACGTAAAGACGGACCTGCCCGAAGTACAGAAAATCCATCAGTACTACTGTGGCAAGAACAAATGTGGCCCCGAAGACACGGGTGCGAATGGCACGCCCATTCCTTGGAACAAGGTTCACGACATTCCAGACTACGTGCACTTCGCCCACAATCGGCACATCCAAGCGGGCCTGAACTGCACCGAGTGCCACGGCCAAGTGCAGCTTCAGGGCGCCAAAGTGCCCATGATGGTCACCGCTGAAGACGGCACTGTCTCCGAGCAGATGGCCGTCAAAGACGTGATGATCCGCGAGACCCCCCTGCAAATGGGTTGGTGTCTGGATTGCCACGGTACCCATCCATCCATTGACGCCAACTACGGCGACCAGGCAGACCTTCGGCGTTCAGAGCTGAAAGACTGCTGGACCTGTCACAAGTAGAGGAGGCCAAGATGAATCGACGCAATTTTCTCCAGGCCCTCGGCGTTAGCGGCGGTGTAAGCACCCTCGCCGCCTGCGGCATCGACGACAACCGTTACTACACGCCTATCGAGCAGATTCTGCCGTATGTGGTGCGTCCCGAGCAAATCACGCCCGGAATGCCCACCTACTTCGCTACCTGTATCGGAACAGGACCCAACGCGTACCCGGCCTTGGCCGTGCACCGCGAGGGTCGGGTGATCAACGTAGGGGCAAACACGCGCGCCCCCGCCGACAACGCCATTCCAGTCAGCTCCTTCATGGAACTGCAGCGCCACTACTCTCCGGACCGCGTCAAGCAACCCACGGCGGATGGTCAAGCAATATCCTGGGAAGACGGCCAAAAGAAGCTCACCGACGCTGTCCAAGCGGCGCGTAGCGGCGGCAAGAAGGTCGTGTACCTCGGCGCCTACCAAACCGGCGCATTTGCCCAGCTGATGGACGGTTTCACCGGTGGTAATAATGTCCACTGGGAAGCCCTCGGTCGCGACGCCGAAGCCACCGCAGCAAACCAGCTGTTCGGCTCCCCGGCGCTGCCCTTCTACAACATCGCCAAAGCCCACTACGTGCTCTCCTTCGGCGCCGAGTTCCTCGGTGGCTCTTGGGGCGGCGCATGGAGCCAATCGGCGTTCTCCCATGCCCGTGACCGGGACGATGGCCAGTTCGTGGCGCGCTACAGCCTGGTCGCTCCAATGCGCAGCCAATCCGGTGCCAACGCCGACGATTGGTATGCCGCAACGCCTGGCTCCGAAGCCCAAGTCGCGCTCGCGGTGGCCAAGCTCGTCGCCGAGGCCAAGCACTACAGCGGACCGGCTACGAAGCTTGTCGCCGGTGCCGATGTCGCCGCTGCAGCAGCGGCGGCGGGCATCGACGCCGCAGCAATCGAAGAGATGGCCAAGCACTTCGCCGCCAACCCCGCGCTGGCGCTTCCAGGCGGCGTCTCCGGGCAAAGCGGCTCAGCCACAGAGCTCGCCGCCGCGGTCTACGCGCTCAACATCGTGTCCGGCCACAATCTAATGACCTCCGGCGGCTACGCCGGTCAAGTCAGCAGCTTCGCCGACCTCGAAGCCTTGGTCGCCGACATGAAGGCCGGCAAGGTGGGCGTGCTGCTCATCGACGACGCCGACCCCGTGCACAGCCTCCCCGGCGGCGACTTCGCCGAAGCCATGGGGAGCGTTGGGCTCACGGTATCGGTGTCCAGTCACGTCAGCGAAACCAGCGCGATCTGCAACGTCACGCTGCCTTCCTCCGACGTCTTCGAGGACTGGGGACACGAGGAGCCGCTGCTCGGCTTCCACATCATCCGCCAGCCCGCCATGACACCCCTCAACGACACACGCTCCTTGGGCGATGTCGTCCTCGCCACCTGGCGAGCGGTCGACGCAGCCAACGCGCCAGCCGGTAGCTGGCACGACGCGGTCAAGGCCTTTGCCCTCGCCAACCTCTTCAACACCCCCGCTCCCGCGGTGGTCGAAGACGCGGTCGAAGACGCGGTCGAGGTCGTTCCGGTGACCGTCGAAGGCGAAGTTGTCGAAGAAGCCATCGTCGATGACGGTGGCGCAGCGTTCGTCACTTGGTGGGCCAAAGTGCTCGCCGACGGTGCGTATGTCAGCCCCGCCTACGGCAACAAGGTTGCGCTCGCCCTCACCGGCGGCATCACCTTCGCACCAGCCGTCATGGCCGGCGCAGGCGAGCTGTTCCTCCACGTCTACGAGCACGCCCACACGGGTGATGGTCGTTTCGCCAACCAGCCATGGGCCCAAGAGCTCCCCGACCCCCTCACCGGACAAGTCTGGGACAGTTGGGTTCTGATGCACCCCGAGACCGCCAAGTCTTTGGGCGTGGAAGATAACAGCCTCGTCAGCCTCACCACAGACGCCGGTACGATCGAAATCGGCGTCGAGATGGCCCCGTACATCCGCAAGGATGTCGTCGCAGTCGCTTTCGGCCAGGGTCGCACCACCGCAAGTGGTCGCTACGCCGAGAACTGCGGTCGCAACGTGGTCGACCTCCTCGCTGCCACCAAGGGTGCCCACGGCGCTTTGGCACTTCAGCAAGCCAAGGTCAGCGCTAAGTCCGCTGGCAAGCCTGCCGAATTGGTCAACACCTTCAGCTGGGAAGACGGCGACGACAATCGCGGCTTCGCGGTCGTCGCCAACCACAAAGACTACGAGAAGCACGGCGACGACGCCCAGCACGACGGTGGCGAGTTCACCAACATGCACTTCCCGAAGCTAGACAAGCGTCTAAACGAGTCCGGTATCGCGGGTTTCTACCCCGAACCGGACCATCCCACCTACCGCTTTGCGCTTACGGTCGACACCGACAAGTGTACCGGTTGTGGTGCATGTGCCGTAGCTTGCTACGCAGAGAACAACCTGCCCATCGTCGGTAAGCAGAAAGTCCGTGAAGGCCGCGAGATGGGCTGGATTCGGGTCAACCGCTACCTCAAGGGCGACGAGATTCACTTCGTCCCCATGATGTGCCAGCATTGTGGCCACGCGCCCTGCGAGTCCGTGTGCCCCGTCTTGGCCACGTACCACACGATCGACGGCCTCAACGCAATGGTCTACAACCGCTGCGCCGGCACCCGGTACTGCTCCAACGCTTGCCCCTTCAGCCAGCGGAAGTTCAACTACCACACGTACGCATGGCCCGAGCCGTTCAACCTTCAGCTCAACCCAGATGTGGTCACCCGCACCATGGGCGTGATGGAGAAGTGCACGTTCTGCGTCCAACGTATCCGCCGCGTGAAGAGCGCCTACAAGGATGCACACGGGTTCACCTCTGTGGTTCCCGAAGAGGCCCTGGGCCAGCTTGTGGCCTGCGCCGAAGCCTGCCCCAGCCAAGCGCTGACCTTTGGCAACCACAACAACGAGACGTCGACCACGCGCACGTCGCGCAAGTCGGGTCGAAACTACTTCCCGCTCGAAGACTTGAATCTCTACCCTGCCGTTAACTACCTCGCGAAGGTCTCCTTCCACGTCGAGCACGCAGCCCATGGCGGCGGACACGGCGGGGCCGAGGCTTCTCATGATGCGCCGGCTCACGAGCCGACCGAAAACCACGAGCCGGCCCACAAGCCGGCGGGCCACTAGGAGGTAACCGTGAGTGATTTGACAAGCGGTGCACCCAACCGTCCCCAAAGCTATGGCGCGGCCAACCGCGACATTATCCGGGTTCTTCTTACCCCTGACGTCGGGTACTTCCTAGGCCTCATGACTGCGATCGTAGCCATGGTCTATGGCGGCTACTGCTGGTACCTGCAGATTACCTACGGCATGGGCATCGCCGGCATCACTCACCCCACCATGTGGGGTGTGTACATCGTCACCTTCGTGTTCTGGATTGGCATCGGTCACGCCGGAACCCTCATCAGCGCCATTCTGTTCTTGGTTCGCAGCCGCTGGCGCACTGGCGTCTACCGGGCCTCCGAAGCCATGACGGTCTTCGCCGTTATGACGGCGCTGCTGTTCCCCACGTTGCACCTTGGACGCTGCTGGCAGGCCTACTGGTTCTTCCCGTACCCCAACCAACGCATGCTGTGGTTGAACTTCAAGTCTCCGCTGGTCTGGGACGTCTTCGCCATCTCGACGTACTTCACCGTCTCCGCGGTGTTCTTCTACGTCGGCTTGGTTCCCGACATCGCCATCTTCCGCGACCACAGCAAGGGGCTCGTCAAGCGCGTCTACAGCGTGCTCGCGCTCGGCTGGCACGGCACCAACCGACAGTGGCACCATTACATGGCTGCGTACGGCTTCTTCGCCGCCCTCGCCGCCCCCCTGGTGCTCTCGGTTCACTCCGTCGTTAGCTGGGACTTCGCGGTCGCACCCACGGCAGGTTGGCACTCCACCATCTTCCCGCCCTACTTCGTCGCCGGCGCTATCTTCTCTGGATGTGCCATGGTCATCAGCCTGTTGATGCCGCTGGTCTACATGTTCAAATGGGAGAAGTACGTCAACATCTGGCACTACGAGAACCTCGCCAAGATGTGCCTGCTCACCAGCGGCATCCTCACGTATGCCTACTGCATGGAGTACTTCATCGGCTGGTACAGCCAGAACCCCTACGAGCAAGGCATCTTCTTCTGGCGTGCCGACCCCTCCGCCGATTACGGCTGGGCCTTCTGGTTGATGGTGTTCTGCAACTGCATCGCACCCCTCTTCTGGTACTTCAAGAAGCTTCGCACCAACCCTTGGTCCCTGTTTATCATCGCGGCCATCGCCAACGTGGGCATGTGGATGGAGCGGTTCAACTTCATCGTGAGCTCCTTGGCTCACCACTTCGACCCCGCAACCTGGTGGGTCTACTACCCCAACTGGATTGAAGTCGGCATCCTCATCGGCTCGGCCGGTTGGTTCTTCACCTGGTTCATCCTGTTCTGCAAGACGTTCCCGGCGGTCGCCATCACCGAGATCAAAGAGATGATTCCGCCGCCCCTGAAGGGAGAGTTGTCATGAGCGACACCATCCGTATCAAGGCCATCTACGAACACCTCGACTGCATGCTCACCGGTGTCGACCGTCTGAAAAAGGCGCAAATCACCGGTTGGCAGACGCTGTCGCCCCTTCCCCGTCACGAGATCGAAGAGATCGTGTACGAGGGGCGTCCGTCACCGGTTCGCTGGTGGACGCTCACCGGTGCGGTCACGGGCCTCATCGGTGCCTTCACCCTCGCGTCCTTGACCCACGCTCAGTGGCCGATGATCAACCCCGGCGGCAAGCCGGTCGTCGCTCCGGTTCCCTTCGCCGTAGTCATGTTCGAGATGACCATCCTCTTCGGGGCACTGGCGACAGGCGCAGGCATGGTCTTTCACGCTGGACTCCCTGGATTCTTCCTCGACAAAGCCCTGCAAGACCCCCGGGTCACCGACGCCAGCT
>JAACDH010000188.1 GCA_009936995.1 Rhodobacterales bacterium | reverse complement strand
GCCGGCGCTTAGGGCCCATCAATGAACGTCGCTGCGGTTCAATTCAAAGCGACCAAATCACAGTTCGACGCCTCTCTGAGCCGCTTGGTCACGTTGTCGACCTCCGCGGCGCAGGGAGGCGTCGACTTGCTCGTATTGCCCGAGATGGCAGTTACTGGCTATATTTTTAAAGAATTTGAAGCGGCACAGCGAGTGGCCGAGGCTGTGGACGGCCCCACCTTTCAGGCCCTGTCACCCGTCGCCCGTGAACACGGCTGTTGGCTGGTGTGCGGCTTCCCCGAGCAGGCCAAAGACCGGCTGTTCAACAGCGCCCTAGTGCTGAATCCCAAGGGCGAGCGGGCTTTTGTGTACCGAAAGACGCTGCTCTACGACGCCGACCTGCACTGGGCCACGTCGGGTGACAGCGGTTACCGCGCCTTCGACACAGATAATGGTCGGTTTGCGCCCGGTATCTGCATGGACCTCAACGACGACCGTTTCTTGTCCTGGTGCGCCAAGGCCAACCTCCAGGCGCTCGCCTTACCCACCAATTGGCTAGAGGAGGGCGAGCCCGTGTGGCCTTACTGGGCATGGCGAATGGCTGGTCTGCACGCCGCTTTGGTGGCCGCCAACTCCTGGGGAACCGACGCGGACATCGCCTTTTGCGGACGGTCCGCGGTGCTGCGAGAGGGGGTGGTCTTGGCCGCCGGCCCCGCCGAGGGCGACGCGGTGATTAGCGCCACGATTCCAGGGTATCTAGGCGCTCCTCAAGTTCTTTGAGGCGCTGTTGGAGGCGCTCCAAGTCCTCGTCGGTGCGGGGGATGGACTCAGACTCGCCCGCCCGAATCCTGGCGGCGGCGTCGAGGGCGCTCTCGCTGACTCCGGGCACTTCATTGGTCGCAGCGAAGCGCTCTAGACTGGCGATTGCCCCTGCATCGCCCGCGGTTCCTAGCAGCTGAATGGCCGCTTGACGAGTCCGCAGATCGGCGTCGTCGAGCATCGGCAGCAAAACATCTGTGAGCTGCTTGAGGTGTTGTTTCTGCCAGTCCTCGGCTTGCTGATCGAGGATTGACAGCGCCGAAAACGCAGCCGAGCGTCGAACGCCACGGGAGAACTTAGGCCGGGTAAATTCCAATATGGCACGGTAGTCGCTGGTGCTTCCGTGTTTTCCTAGCACACGAAGCGCGGTCTCTTGGATGGGGTGGCCCCAGTCACGTTCGGGCCGATTGAGCATCTGGCGAGCCAGGGCTGCGCTGCGTTTTGGAACCCGCTTGGCCACGGCGTCAAGGGCGGAAGCGCGGCAGCGCCCATCGAGGTCATTGGAAGCCAAGCGGATCAATGCAGCCGTGTGGCCGTCGTCGTGGCTGCCCTTGCCGAGTGCGTCGATCATCACCTCGCGCAGCTCGGCGTTTCGGGTGCGCGGCACCCAATCCATCAGGGTGTCCATGGCCTCGGGTGTCTTTAGGCGTCCGAGTCCTCGGACCGCCACTTTTCGGAACTCGAGCTCGAGCTTTTCGTCTTCGAGGGCGTGAATTAGCGCGGGAACTGCCTTGGGGCTGGCTGGCGCCTTGCCGAGCTTCTTTAGGGCGATCAACTGGGCATAGGGTGAGGGTGAATCGGCGGCTTGAGCGGCCCAAGCTGCGGGCTCTTGGGTGTGATTCCAGTGGGCCATCACCCCAGAGTCCGCGTTTACGGACACCCACCTAGGGGCGGCTTCGAGGTCCATCACCAGGCGGGTCTCGCCCTGGTCGAGCCAGGCGGTCTTGGTGACCGGACCGGACTCGGAGCCGACCTCGATCTGCACGGGCGCGTGGAACACGGCGTCTTCGGTGGTCTGGTTGAGCTTCACCGTGAGTACACCTTCGCTCCAGGACCACCGAGTGTCGATGGTCGGCGCGCCGGCTCCGTGCACCCACTGGTCGAAGAACCAGCCCAAGTGCGTGCCGCTCGCGGCCTCCATGACCGCGCGCAGATCGTCGGTCTGGACCAGCCCATCGGCGTGGTTGGCGACGTACGTTTGGATGGCGGCATCGAACAGGTCGGAGCCGAGGTAGACCCTCAACATGTGTAGGGTTGCGGCTCCTCGGACGTAGACGGCGTCGTTGTCGTGGCCGGGGACGGCGGACCAGCCGCGGGGAGACATGGGCGTCCTGGCCCGCAGTCCGCCGTTCATCCAGCCGTCGACTTTGGTGGCGTAGTAGGCCTCGCCGCGCTTCTGCTCCATCCAGCGACCGGTGTAGAACGTGGCAAAGCCTTCGTTCAGCCAGAGTTCTCGCCAGCCGTAGCAGGTGAGCAGGTCGCCGAACCACTGATGGGCCAGCTCGTGGGCGACCACCTCTTCGGTGCGGGTGCGACGAGAATCGGAGTTTTGAAGTGCCAAACCATCGGAGAGGACTGTGATCGAGCTGTTCTCCATGCCGCCGTACATGAATCGCCCGACGAGCACCTGGCGGTAGACCTCGAAGGGGTACGGCTGACCGAGGAGCTCCTCGAAGAAGGCCATCTGCGGCTTGGCCTCGTCGAGCCCGCCGCTGATCTGGATCTTGGAGAGGGTCTTTGGCCCGATATAGCTTAGCGGAACCGATGATTCGTCGGTGACTTCTTGATACTCACCGGCGGTGATTGCGACCAAGTAGTTCACCAGCGGTCGCTCTAGGGCGTACGCCCAAGTGGTCGTGTCGCCGTTTTGTTTGGTGTCGACCAAAGCGCCGTTTGAGAAGGCCATCATCGACTCCGGCACGGTGATCGAGGTCTTAAGGGTAAACTTGTCGTTTGGGTAGTCCCAGCTGGGGAACCAGTGGCGGTTGTCTTCGTCCTCGCCTTGACTCCAGACCTCTTTGATGCGGTCGACGGTGCCTTTGTCACCTCGAAAGTGCAGCCCGGTCTGTGGCGTCGCTGCGTACGCAATCCGAACCTGATGCACATCGCCTTCTGCGGGCATGGGAATATCGAGGGTGTTTCGTCCCAGCCGAAAGTTGCTGACCGGCGTGCCGTCTACCTCAACGCTGTGAATGTCCAGGGCCACCTGATGGAATCGCAGCGTGGCGTGCCGACTTCCGATGGGACGAACCCGATGCACGGTGGTGCCGGTGAGCTGATGTCCGTCGATGTCGAGGGCCACCGACAGATCGAGGTGCTCGACGTCCCAGTGCCGATCGGGCATGACCGCGCCCGGCGCATCGAGGGGGGGAGGTGTAGGTTCGGCGTAGGCAAGCGCGAGAATCAGGACAAGAGCGTTCATGGATTAGCCACCAAATTTTTTGAGCCATTCGCGGCTAGTTTTTGCCGTTTGCTCATAGGATTTCACGACTTCAGCGACGACAGCCTGCTCGATCTTTCCGCCCACAAATCGGACGTTGACCTTGATCTCGCCGTCGATGACTTGCGCGCAGCCGTTGGGCGTCGAATTCACCTGAAAGGTGCCTTTGGCTGTTAGTTTACCGGGAAGAATAGTGGGAATGACCTGCCACAGCATGCGGCTGCGGGCGGGTTCGAAGGTGTTGTCTTGCTCGTAAATCAGCTTCTTGGAGCCAAGCAAGCTGGCGATGGCGCGGGGCAGCTCTTTGTGCGGCGTGAATCGGATGCGTCGTCGGTGAGCATCGGCGGATTTTTCTTCGGAGAGCAGCTCGCGGTCGACGGTGGAACTTTTCCGAAGCATGGCGTCGAACCGGTCGTCCCAGTACATTTTCCAGAACATCTCGGGGGTGCAATCGAATTCGTGGCGGACATAGAGCTTCACGGACAACCTCCTGTGGCACAGTCTTAACGTCGGGCGGGGAGTCAGGTTACACCGGGGGGGCATGACCCCTGAATCACCGTCCGATCCGCCTGTCCAGCAACTCCAGATCCCCCTAGGTTCTGTGGGCTACACCGACGAGGGGCAGGGGCCGGTCGTGGTGGCGATTCCCGGTAATCCGGGGACTGTTCGGGACTACCGATGGCTCGCGAGCGCCATGCCCGACGATGTCCGGTTTATTCGCGTCGACCTGCCCGGATTCGGGGCGACGCCGCTGTCCACCTCGCCGCATCCCAGCCCCGAGTCTCGCGCAGAGGTGGTTCGCCAGGTGATCCAATGCCTCGAGCTGGACCGCCCGGTGGTGCTCGGGCACAGCTTTGGCGGTACCGTCGCCGCGGCGCTCGCCAGCCAGTACCCCGCCGAGCATCGCGCCCTGATTCTGCTCGCCTCGGTGGCGATACGGCCCCATGCGGGCATTCGTCAGCTACCCATGCGTCTTCCGCTCTCCTGCGCGCTTTCGATCCCACCGTTTGCGGCGTTGGCCCGCAAACCCCTTGCGGCGGCTTTTAAGCGCTCCGGCTTTCACGGCTGGAGCCACGAACAGCACGTGCAGGCCCTAAAAGTACTGGGTCGATTTCGCTTTTCACGCCATAAGCGCCATATCGCCGCTCTGCGCGTACCTACAATGGTCGCCTGGACGGCGGACGATCCGCTCATCGAAGAGGCGGCCTCCCAAGATCTTTACTGGCGCTGCCCGTCCGGTCCCAGGATTCGATTTTCCGACGGTGGACACAACTTGCAAAAGACGCGCGCTGTCGAGCTGGCCGAGTCCATTTCGGTGTGGGTGAGGGGGCTACCCTAGGTGCGTCAGACTCTTTTTGAGCTCTGACGGTCCTGCAGATGTCAGAGAAATGTCACGCGATTGCCCGTTTTGTATCGAAAAGGGCCCGCCTATCGTAACGCCAGAAAATAAGCTGATCTAGGTTTCTAACGCCATTTGGTGTAGACTCCATCTGATCTCCCTCGCTTGCGGACGCGTTTGTGAGGGCTCTGGAGTCTCTGTATGCATCCATTGTTCAATCGACTCGCCGCCCTCGTCGCGGTCGCGGTTACTTTCGCCATCGCGCCAGTGGCCCATGCGCAGACCTGTGCGTCGCCCACGGTGCTTCCCTGCGATGCCAGCGGCAACTACTCCACGGGCGTGCTCAATGTGAACAACATTGACGACTTGAATGCCTACACTTGCGGCGGCCCGAGTATGCCTGGCGCAGACTGGGTTTTCGAGGTGAATGAGCCTGCGGGAACCGAGGTTTTTTTGGCGTTCACACCTCCCAACTTTACGACCGGAAGTCCTGCCTCTCGACCTAACGCCGACATGATGGTGATGGAGGACGACTGCGCCACCGGTGCCTGTGTGTCGTACGCCCAGCAGCCCAATGGCGTGCCCGAGTGGGCCATTGACGCCGACAACAACGGCGTGACGGATGCCTCGATTGTCTCGGACGGCGGTTCTTATTTCGTGCATGTCGACATCGACCAACCCGTTAGCGGTTGGCCCTTCATCATGCAGACCTTCTGCAACTTCTGTGATGTCACCACCGATGTCGCCCGGTCGCTCACTTGCTCTTCCGACTTGGTTGGCGAGACCACGGTCGGCGGCAGCGACGTGATGAATATGTACACCTGCGGTACGCCGTATGCGCCGCTCACTCAGTACAACACCGAGAACATCTACGAGTTCATCCCCCAGGGCACGGGTTCCGTCACTTTTACCCTCGACAATATGACGTCGGACTACGACATCTACGTGCTCGAAGACCTCTGTCTGAACAACAACTGCATTGGCGGCTCCAGCGACCTCTCCACCAATACGGACTCGGTCACCTTCACAGCTGTGGCGGGAACCCCGTACTACATCATCGTCGAGAACTGGGATAACCTTGGGGGTACCTACGATCTACAGTTTATCGACGGTTCGGGCGGTTGCCTCGAAGACTGCGACGATGGCATCGACAACGACTTAGATGGTCCCATCGATTGTGCCGACACCGACTGCATCGGCGACCCAGCCTGTGGGGCCACTGAGACCCTCTGCGACGACGGACTCGACAACGACGGCGACGGCCCCATCGATTGCGCCGACACCGACTGTTTGGCCGATCCTTCCTGCCTTGCCGAAGACTGCTTCAACGGCCTCGACGACGACCTCGACGGCCTTGACGACTGTGCCGATCCCGACTGTCCCGATACCGACTCCGATACTGTCCTCGACTACTGCGACATCTGCTCTGGCGGCGACGACAACCTCGACGCTGACGGCGATGGGGTCCCCAACGCCTGCGACAACTGCCCCACGGTTAGCAACTCGGGCCAGAACGACGTGGACTCAGATGGTGTGGGCAACGCCTGCGACGTGTGTAGCGGCGGCGACGACACGCTGGACGCCGACAGTGACGGCGTCCCCGACTTTTGCGGCATCTGCCCCGGCGGGGACGACGCCCTCGACGCCGATAGCGATGGCGTCCCCGACTTCTGCGACATCTGCGCGGCGGGCGACGACGCTGTAAATAGCGATGGCGACGGCGTCCCCGACGCCTGCGACAACTGTCCCTTGGTGAACAACGGCACCCAAGTCG
>JAACDH010000187.1 GCA_009936995.1 Rhodobacterales bacterium | reverse complement strand
GGGACAAGGCGGCATGGAGTGGGAGCACTTTGACGGGTTCTGGTCTTCTCGGTGGATGGCCAACGGCAACGTCAACTTTCGGGCGAGCGATGCCGTGTCGATGTACGTCGAGACGAACTTCCACAGCAAGTACCCCAACTGGCCCTCTGGCGGATTCTACTATCACCTCACGGGCTTTGGAATGCGCTTCTATCCTGGGGTCTCCCGTGGTTCCAAGAGCGACAACATCGACAAAACCGACGTGTTGCTTGGGGCAAGTGTGCCAGTGGCCTGGAACCACTGGGAGTTCCACAAGGGGGCAGCGACCGTTCAGGGCAATTTTTACCTAGATTAGTCGCCCGCTATTCGGAGGCGGGGCATTCACTCTCAATGTCTTCGAAGATACCGTCGCCGCAGTCAAACTCGAATCCCTCGTCGAAGCAGCTGACTCCGCTTTCGAAGCGCCACGCCCAATCTTCTGCCTCGTCTCCGGACTCGGCGGCGGGGCATTGACTGGGCCGGTCCGCTTCGAGACACCATCCGATGCGTACAGAATTAGATCGTGCCGACTCAATACAGGCCCCTGGTTCGTCGGCGCAGCCCGTGAACAGTAGAGTGAGGACGAGGGCGGCGTAGCGCATGAGCGATCTCCAGCGAGGGCGCTCGTTTTATCACGAATCGTCGCCCGCTGTGCAGTCGAGTGTTGCGACCCAAGACAAATTTTGTGAATCCCCGCCTTGGTTCGAGACAGTGATGTTGATTTCTACTTCGGAACCGTGGAGGGTCTCGATGTCGTAATCGTAGAAGCGCATGTGCAGCTCGGACCCTACCCAGAATCCGGCGCTCTCACCTACGTTTCCGCAGATCATGCGCTGGGTGTAGGAGGCCTCGCCGAGCAGGTCGCCCGAGGTGGTGTGATGGGCGGTGAGGTCGATGAGAAGCCCCTCGGGGTCCCGGGAGATACCTCGGGTACGTACGCCGAAGGGCGCATACGGCGCGCCGCCTTGGGGAGGGATGCCGCAGTAGACCGTGGTAGGGGCCAATTGATAGGTGGAGAAGTGGGACACGTCCATCGACGGCCCCTCGCTCGGGGCGGTATCGCAGTCTTCGAGTCCGGGATCGGGCGGTGTTTCTTCGACCGCACAAGCGGTGGTCAGCAAGAGTAGGGCAATGATGCGGCGCATGGGACTCTCCTCACACGAGAACAAGCAAGTTGCATGCCTAGATTATATTGTTCGTTGGACGAGGATAATGGATGTGTCCCATTGGAGAGCGCCGGGAATGCGCGACAGTATTGTCATAGTCCAGCCTTTTGACCGGTGGAGAGGACGGGACGGTGTGCGTGGGCCCTTAGGTACCGAGCAAGGCGACCGTGAGGTGCAGACCCTACGCCGTAAAGCGGGCGTGCAACCATTGCCGCAGGTCGGCGATCTCTTCCAGAGATACCTCGTGGGCCATTGGATATTGTCGCCAGGTGGTGTCGTGGCCTTCGGAGACCCGATCACGGGCGTGCGCGCCGCGGGCCAGGGGGACGACGCCGTCTTGTTGGCCGTGGCCGAAGAACAGGGGCGTCGCCGCGTTCGCCGGGTGGGTCTTTACGTTGTCTGCGAGGAGCAGATAGCCAGACAGCACTACGATACCAGCCAGGGTCTGGGAGTGGGTGAGGCCGGTGTACAGCGCCATTGCTGCGCCCTGTGAAAACCCGACGAGTACGATTTTGTTGGCGGGCACGCCTCGCTCGATCTCTCGTGCGATCAGCTGACGGATTTGTGTAGCGCTCTGGCGGATACCGGCGGCGTCTTCGCGGTTGGCGCTGGGGCCTAGGGTGCGGATGTCGTACCAGGCGCGCATGACGTGCCCACCATTTAGGGTCACGGGGATGGGTTTTGCGTTCGGTAATACGAATCGAACCTGCGGCAACTGCATGTGCGGCACGATGGGTTCGAAATCGTGGGCATCCGCTCCCAGTCCGTGCATCCAGATCACCACCCCTTCTGAAGTGGAGGTCAATGGGCCGATTTCCGGGGTCTGTAGTTGCTCCAAGCGAAGCCTCCTCGTGCCAGCGATGTAGCACATCGAATGAGTATGCCAGGATCTGCTTGACGGCTCGCTTGGGTCGGTTAAAAAGCGCGGGCCGAAAGGCATGGAGGCCTGTAGCTCAGCTGGTTAGAGCGCGCGCCTGATAAGCGCGAGGTCGGGCGTTCAAGTCGCCCCAGGCCTACCACCTCCACCTTCGGTTACAACGGTCGAAACCAGCGGCCATTCGCGCTAGAAATAGGGTGTTGTAAGTCGGGGGAAGAAAATGGAAACGGG
>JAACDH010000186.1 GCA_009936995.1 Rhodobacterales bacterium | reverse complement strand
TGGCCGAGACCGTCCGAGCCAGCCTCGCGCTCGCGACCCTTTTAGCCGAAAGGGGCGATCTCCTCGCCGCACGCCAACGTCTGGACGCTGCCGTCCGACAGATCCGCTCGTTGAACCTAACGAGTCTGCTACCCGACGCCATGCGTCTTACGCTAGACATCGCCGCTGTTCGCGCGGACACTGCAGACGCTGGCGTCGCCCTCTCTGTCCTCGTGTACCACGACGCCGAAGAGAGCGCGGCTGCCCAAGTGCGTTGGTGGCGAAGCCGAGGAGAACCCGAACGAGCCCTCGCCGTCCAGTCGAATCATCGCACGCCATGGGGAGCGTGCCTTTGGGGCGTCGAACGAGCCCGTGCTGCTTGGTCCGCAGGACAGCCCGAGCTGGCTCAAACCGAAGCTGCGCGCGCACAAGCTGTCGCCACCGAGAATCAGTTTCTAGAGGTGTCTCTTTTTTGTGCGCTGATTTCCCTGGGCCTGAGCGCCTCCCATCCTGCGCAGTGGGCCCACCTACTCCAACAGGCCAGCACATCACCATGGGTCGCCCTCACCCTCACCTCGTTGGAGCTTGACGCGTATCGCAAGTCGAAGGACGATAGATTATCCGCTGCACGTACACTGCGCGCTGTGGTGGCGCGTGCACGAGAGCTCGGCTTTCAGGCAAATGTAGACGAAGCGCTAGCCAGACTACGAGACCTCGAATGAAGCTACCTAGCGATTGGCGTGACGTGTTGTGGACTGCGCCAGTTTGGCTAGGTCTGGCGCTGGTGATGTGGATCACGCTCTCCATCGCCGTCCAGCGTCCCGGCGAAGGCGTCCGTAGCCTTCGGGGTACCTGGTCTGCCGAATACAGCTCCATGACTGGAACAGAGCCTGTTTTGCTAGAGCTGCCAGGGTTGCTCATCCACCAAGGCATTCCCACGACCGATCTCGTCATCGCGCGAAAGACGGTCAAGGTAGACAGCACCCAGCTGCACGCGCTCTGGCTCGACGCCCCGCTCTATTCCGCGACGGTACGCTGGGACGGGCTGGAAATCGCCCGCTTGGGTGACCCGACCCTGGAAGGTGACGCCTACCGAAAAGACGGTTCGTTACTCGCCGTTCTTCCCCCCTCCGACCCAAACGTCGACCACATCCTCGAGCTTGTACTGCGGGGAGACTACGGCCGTGGCGGCGTGTACGGGCGGATTCTGTTCGGACCCGTAAACGAAGTGGTCGCCTCGAGTTCGGCCCACGAAACCCAGCGCCTTTCACTGGCACTCGGGCTGTCTTTGCTGGCGTTTTTACCGCTCACCGTGGCAACCAGGCGCCCGCTTCGACCCGCTTACATCTTCTACGGTCTGTTTGCGTGCTGCCTAGCCACGCTGTCCTACGGTCAGTCCGATATCAGCGCCAGCATGCTACCCAACGCCCTACAGTCCATCCGGCTGCAACGATTGGCAGAAGGTCCCCTCGCCGCTCTACTCATCGCATTCATGGGCTCCTTTCTCTATGGCAAGACCAGTCCAGCCCAACAATGGTTCTTGCGACTGGGGTTGGTGTCCTCCGCAGCGGGGTTGTTCTGGCCCGCCAGCTCGCTGTACACCTTGGAGTCCCTGCAAGATGTCACCTTGCTGGTCGGCATTCCCTGGTTCATTTTGCTGCTCTACCAAGGCGTAAAGCTACGCATACCGGGCATCTGGATCATCGTGATACTCGCGGGATTTCCTTCTGTCATCGGAGTGATCCCCGAAATTTTCCACTCCCACGGGATGCGAGACGGTACTTCTCACCTGTTCGAGGCGAGCCTGTTGTTGGTCGGAGGGTGCGGTGCCGCGCTCATCCTCCGTGATGCCAAGACTTCCGCCCGCCACGAGCGCCTGATCGCGCGCTCTGTGGACGCCATGATCGGCGTTAATGTACAAGGGCTCATTCACGACGCCAACCCTGCCGCCATGGGCATGCTTGGCGCAGACTGCCTCAATCGAAACATCTTCGAATTCGTGGACGCCCAAGACCACCCCCTCATGTTGGCGCACATTCAACGAGGCGTAAAGTCTGGCGATCGTGCGGACTTCCAGCTCGCAGACTCCGGGGGCATCGAGGTGGAGTCGCTGGCCACGCCACTCGAACGAGAGCTGGCCCTGCTGGTCATTCGCGATGTCACTGTCCGGAAGAACATCGACCGAGGCATGCTGCAAGCGGCCCGGCACGAGACCGTAGTGCTGCTCCTGGGCGGCATCGCCCACGACTTCAACAACATGCTCGGCACGCTGCTGGCTCACGTAGGGTTCTTGCAGAGCACCGTCGACAACCCCAAGATCCTACATCGCATGGGCCGGATGGAGAACACCATCGCTCGGGCCAGCCAACTCACCCGACGCCTACTCACCATCACCCGGGGCTCCAGCACCGAGCTCGGCCCAACCAACCTACACAGGGTCTGCCGTGACGCCATCGAACTCATAGAACCGACGCTCCCTGAAAACGTCTCGCTCGCCTTCACCATTCCGGATTCACTGCCCCCAGCCTACGCAGAGGGGGCCGAACTCGAACAGGTGTTGGTCAATCTAATGGTCAACGCCCGAGACGCCGTCGAAGGGGGCGGCACCATTCACCTCGTGGTACACGCATTCCAATTGACGGACGGCGCACGCGGCATCTGCATCATGGTCGAAGATGACGGGCCCGGCGTTCCCATGGAGCTCCGCGAAGACGTGTTCAAACCATTCGTCACCACCAAGGGCCGCGGCACGGGTCTCGGGTTAGCCGTTGCGTCCCAAGTGGCCAAAGATCATCACGGTCGCATCTGGTACGAAGACCGGCCCGGAGGCGGGGCACGCTTTTTACTCGCCCTCCGCCATGCTGATGCCGTCGTCGAAGCCCCTACACCGCTTCCACAAGGACGCAAAGTGCTCCTGGTCGAAGACAAGCGCGTCCTACTCGAAGAGTACAGCCGAGCGCTCACCGCGGCCGGATACGATGTTACCGCCTACGAAGACCCCACTCTGGCCGCCGCTTGGCTAATGGCCAGCAGCCCCGACGTTTTAGTGACCGACGTAGTCATGGAAGGCCTGTCGGGCATCGACTTGGCCACCTTGTGCTCGCACCGCTACCCTAAGTGTCCAGTGTTACTCGTCAGTGGCTTTATTCCAGACGAATCCATGGCTATGAACGGCTGGCACCGACTACATAAACCCGTTCGTGCTGCGCGATTGGTGGCCACCGTCGGTCGAATTTGCCGTCGCGCCGAACGCGCCGAACGCGGAGAGCCCGACATCACCTGTGTGACCTATTTGTTCCCTTCGCTAGAAGACATGACCGCCGCAGCAGTGGGGCTTGACACCGGTCGGTAAACTCGTTTCGCAGGCACCGAGACCACAGTGTCCGTCTCGATGATGTAGGCGCTTAGCCGCCCGCCGTAGACACAGCCCGTGTCGAGTCCGATACAGATCGGCTGCCCGTTCCGCTCGACGCGAACCAAACCTCCTTGGGCATCGTGACCAAAGATCACCCGCCGACTTCCCTCGTAGACCTCATGCCAGAGGGGCATTCGGGGATCTTCAACGGGGAAACGACGCATAACCAGAGCCATCCGTCGATCCGTATTGTGTAGATGCCCCGATGGGTGCAGTCCTGCGTGAACTACCGTCCACGGACCCACCTCAAGGAACAGCGGCAACGACCGCACCCAAGCGATCCATTCGGGGTCTTCGGCGCTAAGCGCCGCAACAATATCGCGGCCATGAGTGTCTTTGGGCCGAGCGCCGTCGCAGCACTGCAGCAGACGGTCGTCGTGATTACCCAGCACCGCCCGCGCGTTCAGGGCGCGAACCTGACGGTATACTCCGACCGGATCGGGGCCCTTGGTGAACAGATCTCCCACCAAGACCACCGAATCTGGGCGCACGTCACCCAAGAGCGCCCGAAGTTCATCCGCACACCCATGGACGTCACCGATCACCAATGTGGTCATCGGTTCAGACTACGCGCTTAGCGACGTCGACCGTCGGTAGCGCCGCCACCAGGTTTGGTGACCGTGCGCGGACGCGGCTTGGCACGAGGCGTAGCCTTCTTAGGCTTATCGCTCTTAACCTCACACTCCTTGGAGTCGGAAGCCAACAGCTCGCCAGAACCTGCCACACAGCTCTTGGGCGTCGTGAGTTCGAACGTAAAGCCAGCCTCTTCGTCTTCTGGATCGTTCGGAGATTTACAACAGGTTGGAATGCACTGATTACCAGAGATCCACCTTCCCTTCTCGGAGTAAGTGGTGTTGCACTCCGCGGGTCCTTCGGTGAGCGCGTACTGCGAACTGCCACCGTCGTCCTTGTATTCACAGCACCAGTAACCTTCTTCCTCTTCCTCATTTGCGTCGTCGTCGGTGTTGACCGGGACAACTACGGGATCTTCATTCGTTTCTCCGCCACCGCCACACATACCGGCGACCGCGAAAACCAGGGACACTGCAAGAACCATCCGTTTCACCGAACCTCCAAGGGTAGGCTTCAGTCAGCTTCCCAGTGTTCATCCTCGACGTCAAGTACCAGCACGACAAACCGTAACAAATGTCGGGTTCAATCGACCTCTGTGGAGGCCTCTGCCCAACTCTCTCCGTCCACATTTCCCATCTGAAGCGCACTCGCAATCTGAACAATGGCTTCGCGGTCTCGTGCATCGACGGACCACAACAGCCCGAAGAGACCGCCGGAGGACTCTGCCACCCGTTCACACATCTCTAGGACCTGCGCGAGCGTGCGCGTGCTCATGCCGTCGCCGAGGTCGAATCCAGACCGGGCAGCAAGGGCCTTTAGACACTTGCGACCGCGAGTCAGGTAATCTTGGCTGGGCGCGTTGAGC
>JAACDH010000185.1 GCA_009936995.1 Rhodobacterales bacterium | reverse complement strand
CGCCAGGTCTGGGGCAGAGCGTCGCGGCCTCTTTCGCGCCAGGAAAACTATTCAACGTGATCCGAGACTTTTGTCCGATGCGATCGAACACGTTCACGGTGGGATCCGTCGAAGCCGGACCGAAGGCAAACGTCTGTTCGAGGCACGGATGGAAGTCGGGAATTTCACCCGGAAAACAACGGGCGTCACAGGTTTCATTTGCCGGAACCTCAAGGGCTTCGGCGGAGCAGACCTCACACGTCGTGCCCTCGGTCTCGGATGGGAGACAATCGCCGGAGCACAAGCTAGGCTCGATGTTCGGATAGGGGGTTGCCCCACGGCATACTGCCGGATCGGGAGATACCTCGTCAAGCTGACGATATCCGACCACCGCGAGCGCATCGGGTAGTTGGATGCCCTCCTGGGTGCCGCCGATGACCTGTCCGACTGCGGCGATGGAATGACGGGTCTGCAGAAATCCATCATCGATTATGACCGTCGCGGTGCGCTCCCGCGCGTCCTGCTCGATGAACTCCAGCTCTCTGCCGTCCTCGTTGTACATCACGGAGTTCGCAACTTGCACAACGACATTGGCCGGATCTCGCATCAAGGCCCGCACTTGCTCCGGGTAGACGCTGTCGGAAGAGAACACGAACGGCCCCCGCTGCGGGGTACCTGGTCCGAGGTACATCTCAAGGTATTCGTCTGCGGGCAGAAGCGTCGCCACAGGAATGAGATTCTCCGGGTCAGCCGGATCGCGGTGTAGCAGCGTGAGCTCGACACCGGTCATACTGAAGGCCACGTCCGACACGGCCCAGAAACTCACATCGACCACCACACTGGCCCCTTCGATGTGCGTGGTGACCTCTCGAGAGGTTGTGAGTGCAGAGGACTGCGAAGAGAGTTCGTTGCTGGCGCGGGACATCTCGTCCACCGAAGCCGAAGTGAAGTTATGAGACGTCGATGCCGAGTAGTTGGCGCCGATATCCGCAAGTCTTTCTGGCATTCCGTCGTCTTGGCCGATACTCGTCGACACGGATCCACCGATCCCGATATCGAAACCATGGGACTGCTCGCTTGTGTGACCATTCGAATTTACGAGCGAAGTCTCTTGGCTCGCCTCGGTACTGGACTCGGTCCCATCAAACTCAACGGTGTCGTAGCGAACATCCAACCGGAAGTCGACGGTACCCGTGGAGATACGCAGCTGTGGCAAGTCCGCCACCCGAGGATTGCGGTTGCGCAGGACGAGTTCCTCATAGTCATCAAAGCCATCGCCATCGGTATCTTCGGCGGCTGGGTGCGTGATGTAGGTCTGGACCTCGTCTCCGTCGACGAAGCCATCTCCATCAGAGTCCGCAGAGAGCGGGTCGGAGACCCAGCGATACTCCTCTAGGTCCGATAGTCCATCCGTATCGGTGTCGGAGAAGCGTGGATCGCTGCCGTGCTGCCACTCCTGCGCGTCGGTTCGTAGGTCTCCATCCGTGTCACATTTGAACGGGTCCGAGGATGTGGAGATCTCGGTAACGGTGCCTGCGGCCGACACGATTTCCATGGAATAGCCACGTTGTTCGAGCGCGTCGGAGATCCCGTCTCCATCGGAATCGGTGGCTGTGCCCGACTCGAAAGACCCCACGAAGTCCGCGATATTGAACGCCCTATCCCAGCCTATTTGGAGGGGCTCGCCTTGCTGACTGGTGACGCCAGCTGCCACAATCGTGTAGGTAAGCCCGCCGTGTTGGGCTAGCGTTGGAATCACAACCTTCGTGTTGCCCGAGTGGACACAGGGGACGTCCAAATCGCCCTCTGAGCACCGCGGCAAACCCGACGGGCTTGGATTGGCAATCTGGGAGAGCACCTGGATTCCCCCTTCGCAGGCGCCCTGATCAATGCCATGGGGTACCTGGTCGTTGTAGTCCCCGATCATGGTCAGGCCCGCAGCGACGGAAAAGTCTCCCATGATGGCGTAGTTACTGATGTCCATCATTTCGGACCGAGTCATCGACTCGCTGAAGGTGACCTCGATGTGATTCGGCCCTAGTGAAGCCGCTCCAACCACATACGGGAGATTCGGATCTGGGTTCGCTACCCCGCCCGTCGCGGGATTGAACTGAAAGCCACCAGAGATTGTTCGGGCATCTCCAGACGGATTGCGAACCTCGATGTCCACGCGATCGACGTCCACGTGTGGCGGCAGGACCGCACGGGCTTGGGCGCTGCTGTCGATCTGCACAAAGTGTGACCGGACCGGGCCGAACCACACCTCCATTCCAGGCTCAAAGTCCTGACCCGTGAGGGTCACTTCGATGCCACCGCCGGTTGGCCCATCTGACGGAAAAACGTCCGATACATCTACACCATCTACCGGTAAGAAGGTCCACGCGCTGGACGCAAAAACGCCGGGCCGTGTGACGTCCTCGAGTAGGAGATCGACCACCCCTTCGAACGAGGATGGCGTCACGACCTCTACTTCTGTTCGGGAGAGCCAAGTCACCCGCTCTGCAGGCCGATCGCCGAACATCACGGTCGTATAGGGGGTGAAATCATCCCCGAGAATTCGGATGGTCTCACCGCCAGTCGCCACGCCGATGGCCGGGATGGCGTCCGTGAACTGCAGTCGGGGCTCGTGGAACAGAATCGCGTCGTCCACGACCAGTGGGTCCACCTCCGCGTCGTTCAGTACGATGTTCTGCCACCCCTCATTGCCTGCCGGGAGTTGAACTCGAACCACGTCGTCGTCCACGAATTCGTAGGTTTTCACCCGTTGGCCTCCGACCAGCACCTCGGTGTCGTGGGTGAAGCCATCCCCGACCAACATGGCCCAGCCCCCTTCCAGGGGTACCTCCCGAGGCGTTACCGACGTCAGCGCGAGGTCTACGCCACCTTCGTACCAGTAGGTGTCGTCGAGCGCGATCGGTTCTCTCGCGCCTCGCTGAAGGTACACCCGAGACTCACCACGGACACCGCGAGGAACGACGACCTTGAGTAGCTCGCTGCTCATCACTTCGACCTCAGTCGCGATGCGATCGCCAAAGAGGACCCGCACGCGCTTGTCGAAATCGCTGCCATGAATCTCGACCACGTTCTGGCCGGCTGTCGGACCGTAGCCGGGCACGATGAGATCGACGGCGTACAAGCTCGTGCCGTCACATGAAATGGAAAGCGCTAACAGTGGAAACAAACTGAAGCGAACTTGCATGGTCAGACTCCGGAGAGGGCGAGAATTGATGCAGTGGCCCCTAGAAGGAGAACGCCCTAACGAAACGCCTCCAGACCACGACACGCCCATATGCATGACTCATGCCACTGATAAACGATGTTCTAACGTCGCCTTTTCCGTTTGTGGCACACACTTGTGTCACAGGCGCGACACAAATGGGACACCGGACGCGACGGTTGGTGCGGTCGGACCGAGGGAGCAGACCAGGGGTGACCCTGATAGACGGTGGTTTATTGGGCGAAGTACCAAGGTGCCAAACGTTTGCGGCCACAAGACGTGTAGAAGACTTGGTGTCTCCGTGGGCGCCTGCCGTCGCGCCTGGCCTAGAGCGCTATGAACACGGGTGGTCCCGAATCGTGCCGTGAAGACCGACAACCACTCATTGGCCACCTACCACCGATCTTCGTATGGCCAAACGCGCGGGTTGCGATCTGGCGCTCTAGGTTCTTTTCATCGGAGTAACTTGCGTTGACCGCACGCCCGACGAACCGGTCTGTACCCAAGCATCGACGCTTCCGGGCGACCTCAGCGAAGCACGTTCCAGGCGCTACTCGGCTTAAACTGGGACAACGGATCGAGCGCCCGGCATGCTGCTTCGAGCGGAAGGTGGTCTGCGTAGTGACGCCCGTAGTGCGCGCGGGCGATGCGTCCGTCTCCTGCAATCAGAAAATCCGCCGGAAGCCTGAGGGGCTCCATGGGTTGCTCCCCACCCGAGGCAATACCCATGGCCCGACTACGACGCCAGGTCCGCCACACTTCTAAGGACACCGCACCTAATGCAGACGCTCCCACTTGGAAGCGTCGGTACAGACTCCCATCGACGTCGGCAATCAGGGGAAATGGTAGGTTTAGCCGCTCACCCATCTTGTTCACGTCCGCTGGCCGAGACTCCAAAACGCCAATCAGCCTTACGCGTCCCCGCCACAGATCGACGCGTTCCGCCAAAGCGCGAATTCGAACTTCGCAAAGAGGACAACCCACGTACCTGAAGAATGCCAGCCACAGCGCGTGGCCTTCACGACGTGCCCTTTGGCGAGGGCGCTCACTAAATGGTGATACAATCTTAATTCTAGGGGCAAAATCACCAGCGTTAAGCAGTACATACTCCAGTCTGAAAGCATTCGATGAATCTATTCACCAGGTTTAGTGAGCTACATCCGGGATTTTTCCGCATTGTGACAACAGAGGCGAATTCCAAACGGATCTCGCGCTGGGCGGATTCAACTATCTTTCCATGCGAATGCGTCCATGTCGAACTCCGTCCACTCTTGGAGTCGTTCGAGAAACGCGGGTAGTTGGTTCACGGCACGCGCGAACTGTTTCTCGGCCATGCGACTAAGACCGAGGAAGCGGACCACGTGGCCATTCGGGTGGCTGGGTGGGCCATCCAAGCGTTGCGAGGCGACCACACCGCGAACCCGTACCGACTCTCCTCCGATAGTGACGTCGAACACCACAAGACTGTTGAGCGGCAGCACTTCGTCGCAATGCATAACTAGGCCTCGAACACCCGCATGACCCAATCGCGCCTTGATACGAGGGACGATTAACGCGATGTTTCTGTCGAACGCGACACGGCGCTCCGAACCCTGAGGAGTCACATGTCGTTGCGCACTTGTTGGCTCAATTTCACCCCCAACAACGATTGAACTCGCCATGACACCCTCCGGCATGATCGGCCATCCACGATGACCGACCAAATCTCGATATGAGGGTGGTGCCGCAGTACTCGTGCCACGGCGAAACTCGGCGTTTCGCCGATAGTCAAAGCCAGATTGTGTGTCAGTGGACAGACCGCCTGGAACACTTGTGCTCCACGGCGGCTTTCGGGACGCGCCTCACACCTCGGCAGAACTTGACGACCTCGACTTCGCACACGTGTATCGGCCGCGGAGTTCAGTGTTCGGGGTCCGCCTCGGCGTCCACTCCCAGCTTTGATAAGCGTCGGTATAGGGTCGACCGACTCATACCCAATCGCTTTGCCGCCATGGTTCTGTGGCCGGCCGTTTCACGGAGTGTGGCGAGAATTACGGATTTCTCACTCTCCGAGCTCGAAACGACGGAACGGCGAGGCTCCCATGCATTTGGGTGAAGATTCTCCGCGACCTCAGGCGGGAGGTCGCCAGCCTGGATTTCGTGACTCATTGCGTGGATGACAGCATACTCGACGGCGCCCTTGAGCTCCCTGACGTTACCTGGCCAATCATGGAGACACATTCTAGCCAAGGCGTCGGGGTGCCAGGACATGGCAGCGCGCCCGACATGCAATCGTGCTTGGTTGAGAAACGTATCGGCCAAGAGAGGAATGTCGCTCCGACGGTCCCTCAGCGATGGGACACTCACCCTGGCGACGCGGATTCGGTACAATAAATCGGCTCGAAACCTGCCTGCAGCAACCTCTACCGTCAGATCCCGATTGGAAGCTGAAAACACGCGCACGTCGACCTTCCGTGGGCTGTTCTCCCCGAGCCGTACGACCTCTCGCTCCTGGAGTACGCGAAGCAGTGCCGTCTGTGCCTGAGGTGCCATGTCACCAATCTCGTCGAGCAGCACCGTTCCACCGTTGGCCGCCTCGAAGATACCAAGATGGTCCCGATCTGCACCTGTGAACGCGCCGCGTCGGTGACCAAAGAGCTGGCTGCTCAGCAGTGTCGCCTCGAGACCCGCGCAGTTGACTGCGAGAAACACCTCGTTCTTACGTGCACTGGCAGCGTGCAGTGCTCGAGCGACCAACTCCTTCCCCGCACCGGTCTCTCCCTCGATGAGCACTGTCCAGTCCACTGCTCCAACGCGTTCGATGCGCTCATACAATTCGCGCATCTTCTCGCTACGCCCAACGAGTTCACCATATCGACTGCTGGCGAGCTCGGCCTCGAGCTTTCGCAAGCGGGCGATGGCATTGTGTTCCGGAGTCAGGTCGCGAAGAAAGCCCGTGAACATTCGCCGACCTTCCACGTTGGCTTCGGCCACCGAGATCCGACAAGGAAACGCTTCGCCATTGCGTCGTCGCCCCTTCGCGTCCCGTCCGATACCGATGATACGGCGCTCCCCCGTGTCGCGATAGTGTTTCAGGTAGCCATCGTGACCGGAACGATGGGGTTCCGGCATCAGCATGCTCACATTCTGGCCGATGATCTCGGAGATCTTGTAGCCGAAGACCCGCTCAGTCGACGGATTTGCGTGTGTAATGACGCCCGTTTCGTCGATTGTGAGGATTGGGTCGAGGGCGCTGTCAAAGATCGCCGTCAACCGCACCTGTTCCGTTTGGAGGTTCGCCTCGACGGTCCTGCGTTCGCGGTCCATCCGATTCGCATAGATGACGTTGGCACAGGTCTGTAGAAGCGGCGAGATGAATTCCAATAACGCTGTGTCGTAGCCGCTGGGACGGTTGGCCAAACCGACCATCCCAACCATCTGACCAGCTGCCCGAAACGGTGCGCCCAGAAAGCAACGAAGCGGGGGGTGACCATGTGGCGTCCCACCGCGACGTGGATCTGAGGGCGGGTGGTTCGCGATGACCGACTCGGATGTCTTGAGCACTACGCCAAACAACGAGTCGAGGTTACGAAACTCCAGCCCTCCTGGGGCGTTCTCTTCGTAGAACCGCCGCGTTTCTTCGTTCCATGAGATGTCTGTGATGGCGTGGGTCTTCAGGTACGGATTACCATCGTCGCCCAAATGTGTTTCGCCGATAAAGCCGTACTCGCTCTCGGTCAGTTCGAGCAACGACGAAAGCAACTCATTGAAAATTATGGATGTGCGGTCCTTTTCCACCAGCTGGGACTGCGCACGAGTCATGGCCGCCAACAGCTGCTCGAATGCCATACTCCCCATGTTGATGATGTCCTTCTGGCCGGGCGACCCGTCTCTTGAGACACTATTATGTCACGTGGAAGACACAGAATCCATCCCGATGCGACACCGAGGATAAGAAGCATTTGGGCATCTCCGAGCCCCGAATGCCAAACCCGAAACGACGGAAAGCCTGTATGCTGGCTTCGGAGGCACGCTAATGCTTCTTGTCCTCGTGTGGCGACGGTCCTACGGGCGAACGTCGCGGATGGGAATTCGCGGAGCACGGGGTGGTCGAGTCGGGTGGAGGGGATGCTGTATCAGTCGGTGCGCCTTAGACGAGCAGGCATTCCAGTTCTCCGCAGTCCGCACTGGTTCCGCAGGCTTGGAGGAGTTCCTCCACCTGTTCTGGTTTACAGGCTTGCCTCGGCAAACTTGCGTTGTTTGAGTAGGGCCCGGCCGCGAATTCTCAACCCGATCTGCCGGGAACCCGACGCGATCAAGAGCGACGCCAGCTCGATGGTCTCGGACCAATCTCTGCGTTTGAGCGCGGCGCTCGCTAGGCGGGTAATTGCAGCGGGTTCCATGAGCCTCCAACTCTGGCCCAGAGTAGCCCAATTCGCCTTTGACGATTTGATGCTCCGAACAGCGTCCATAGGTTTGCGCCTCACACCGTGGGGAACCTACAGCCAACGAAACCGATATATCGCCCTTCGAGAACCAAAGTTGCGTTGGCCCAACGCTTGGTTCTGCTGCGAGCCGCAGGCAGGGAGCGGAGCGAGTGGTCGACAGCAGCAACTGACGTTGGGTGACGGGCCACAGGTGCTGCTCGGGGCTCCCCAGCGCAACTCGCGACTGTGCGTT
>JAACDH010000184.1 GCA_009936995.1 Rhodobacterales bacterium | reverse complement strand
GAGGCGCAGATGCGGGTCACGCCCACCTTGGTGCTCACCGCCAACGGAAAAGAAGTCGCCGAGGTCCAAGACGCCGATCTATCCGACCGGGTCGACGGGCTGGTGCAAAAGGCCGGCGCCTATGGAACGGTCAGCCAGTCGTACTGGGCCAAGAGCTTGCCCAAGCTGCTCTCCCAAGAGACGCTGTCGAACAACTGGCGTCGCCAATGGGCCGACAGCTGGGGTTTGGTCTACAACCACGATTGGGTGGCCGGCGAGACCGCCGTGCTCACCTCTCCGGTCACCGACGACGAAATCTCGTTCACCTACCAAGACGTGGTGCCCTGTAAGTTCAACGAAGACGAACCCCTGTGCGTGCGCATTACTTTTGAGTCTGACCCCAGCGCCAACACCCGCCTTCGACTCATCGATGAAAGTGACGCCCGGATTCGAATGGTCCTGCCGCCCAACCACCAAGACGCAGGCCTGGTCACGGTCAACGGTGCCCGCAGCGGCGAGCTGGTGATCGAGGCCACCACGGGACTGCCGTGGCGCTGGTCTAGCAACACCCGAGAACACTACGTCTTCAACGTCGGAGAGGAGCGAACCACCGAGATCGCCCACCACCGAGATGTAGAGATGAGTTGCGACTGGCGGGTCGCGGAATCACCAGAGGGTCTCGCCTGGAGGCTCCATGTCTGTGCACCTGTCCGCCCACTTCGACAGTGGAAATATTCGCGTTCTCGACGCCTCGAATCCCACCGAAATCCAGCTCGAGATTCGCTCTGACGTGGGCGACGAGCACATGCAGTGGTTCCACTTTCGCGTCTCGGGCGCCAACGGTCAACCCTGTGTGTTTCGGCTGACCAACGCCGCAAAGGCTAGCTATCCCAAGGCGTGGGACGGCTACAACGCCGTGTGCACCACCGACCGCAGCCACTACTTCCGCGTGCCCACCACCTACGAAGACGGCGCCCTGGTCATCCGCCACACGCCTACGTCCGACCTGGCTTGGTACAGCTACTTCGCGCCCTACTCATTAGAGCAACACCACGCGCTGTTGGCCCGGGTGCAGGCCAGTCCATTCGCTCGGGTGTCCAACTTGGGCCAGACCGTCGATGGTCGAGATCTGGACGAGGTGGTCATCGGAACCCCAGGCGAGGGTAAGCCGGTGATGTGGATTATCGCCCGTCAGCACCCCGGCGAGAGCATGGCCGAGTGGTGGATGGAGGGCTTCCTCAACCGCCTGCTCGATCCCAACGACGCCCTGGCGACCCAGCTTCGTGATGCCGCCGTCTGGCATGTGGTGCCGAACATGAACCCCGACGGAAGCACCCGTGGCCACCTGCGTTGCAACGCTGCTGGCACGAACTTAAACCGCGAGTGGCACGCCCCCACCGTCGAGCGCAGCCCTGAGGTGTTTCACGTCCTGCAGGCCATGGACGCCAGCGGGGTCGACCTGTGCCTCGATGTGCACGGCGACGAAGAGCTGCCCTACAACTTCATCTCTGGGAGCGAGGGTATCCCGGGCTGGACCGACCGGTTGGCGGCCTTGGATGGCGCCTTTCAGAAGGCCTACGTGGCGGCGAACGCCGACTTCCAGACCACCCACGGCTACCCGGTCGACGACGCCGGTTCGGCCAACATGACCATGTGCACGAACGCGGTCTCTCAGCGCTACGACTGCTTGGCCATGACGCTCGAGATGCCCTTCAAAGACAACGCCGACCATCCCGACCCCAAAGAGGGATGGTCGCCGGCGCGCTCGATGGCGTTGGGGGCGTCGAGCCTAGACCCGATCGCCGCGGTGTTGAGCGACCTGCGCTAGCTACTTGGCGGGTGGGGCGTCGGCGTTGCCGTCGGCGATTTGCTTGCGGACGTCTGCCATGTCGAGAGAGAGCACGTTGGTGAGCAGCTCGTTGAACGGGGCCGCGGGCAGCGCGCCGGGTTGGCTGTACATCTGGATTTGCTCGCGGAACACCATGATGGTGGGGATGCTACGAATCTGCAGTTGCTGAGCCAGGACCTGCTGCTCTTGGGTGTCGATCTTGCCGAAGACCACGTTGGGGTGTGCTTCGGACGCGGCCTCGAAGACGGGGGCGAAGTTACGGCAAGGACCACACCAGGAGGCCCAGAAGTCTAAGACGACGACATCGTTTTCGCTGATGATTTTCTCGATATTTTCGGCGGTAATCGTGACGGTGGCCATACTTATCTCGCGCTTGGGCTTTTCTTCGTCGGACCGAAAGACGCGTCGATGCGTGGATGGTCCGGCAGAGAGAGTTTACACACGCATTGTCGTTCGTCCATATTTCTCGGACTATTTCGATTTTAGTGCTGTTGGAGGATTGCGGCGTTCGGATGCCATGGGCCGATCGACGTCGAGTCCTTCGAGTCGGCCGACCGTGACATGTTAGGCCCTTCTATGACGCCACGAGCCCCCCTCTGTCTGCTGACGTGTGACCCTGCCCGCGATCTCGCTCTGCGCATCGCCGACGAGCTGCAGGTCGAACTCCAACCCAGCCGCGACGTGTGGTTTGCCGGCGGAGAGGGCAAGCATGTGCTCGACGCTAACGTGCGCGGCTGCGATGTGTACATCATGCAGCGGGTGGTGGACCCCGGCAGCGAACGGTCCGTTTACGACGCGTTCACGATGTTGATGCACGCGGTAGACGCCGCCCGCTGCGCCGATGCAGATCGGGTGACGGTGCTGCTGCCCTACCTGCCGGGAAGCCGACAAGACAAGCGCAAAGGTCACGTGCGCGAGGGCGTTCACACCGGTCTCTTTGCCCGAATGCTCGCGGCGGCGGGTGTGTCGATGGTGGTCGCGGTCGAGCCACATAACGAGGCGATGGCGGGCTGCTTCAACCCCCGCGAGGTGGTGTTCGAGAGTGTGCTGGTTACCCACACGCTCTGCTCATTTTTGGTCGGTCTTGACTTCGTTCGAGACGTGGTCGCTAGCACCGATGTGGGTGGCCTAGAGCGCACCCGACGGTTTGCTCAGGTGCTGAAGCGTCCTCTGGCGGCTTTGACCAAGGAGCGGGACTACAGCCAAACCAGCGTGGTCACCAGCAGCACAGTGATCGGCGACGTGCGTGGGAAGAGTGTCTTGATCCTCGACGACATGATCGACACCGCCGGCTCGATGGTCTCCGCGGTCGAGTCTCTGTGGAGTGAAGGGGCCACCGATGTCACCATCGCCGCTGTGCACTTGCTGCTGTCCGAGCCAGCCTGGGAGCGCCTGAGCGCCCTGAAGGCCAAGGCCGATGCCCGAGGCGTCGCCTTTGACTTGGTCGGGACCACCTCGGTCGTCCACAAGAACCCGCCCGCCTGGCTGCATTTGTGCCCGCTCGAGCCCATGTTGGCCAAGGTCATCCGCCGGGTGAATGGTCGGGGTTCAGTTCGAGCACTTGAAGAACGATGAGCGAGGAACTCACCGAGGCGCAGATCGCCGAACTACACAACGATCTACGGGCGCTGCGCGCGAGTCTCATCGCCGTGGCCAAGACCACCGACGAGTTGGCCGCCACGGTCGAGCTCGATCAGTCAGCGGTAGGTCGGTTGTCCCGAATCGACGCCATTCAGCAGCAAAAGATGGCCCAAGCGCAGCAGCAGCGAAACCGGCTGCGTCTTCAGCAGATCGCGGTCGCCCTCCGTTTGTTCGACGACGACGAGTACGGGTGGTGCCGCAAGTGTGGGGATAGCATCAAATATCGACGGCTCAAGGCCCGGCCAGAGTCGCCGGCCTGTATGTCTTGTATGCTCGAAATCGAACGCGGTCATGCGCACTGACAATCCGAACTCAACTGCGCTAGATTGGGCTTGGTAGGGGGTAGAGTATGCACCGGTTCGGACGTTGGGCCTTGTTGCTGTGGATGGCCGGCTGTGCGGGCAAGCACGTCGAGACCGGCGAGGCCTCTTGGTACGGAAAAGAGCTCCGTGGCAACCCCACAGCCTCGGGCGAGCGGTTTCGTCCCAGCAGGCGCACGGCCGCTCACAAGACACTGCCGTTGGGCACTGTGGTGGTGGTGCGAAGGGTCGATACCGGGGCCAAG
>JAACDH010000183.1 GCA_009936995.1 Rhodobacterales bacterium | reverse complement strand
CGGGTAAACGCGCGGCGAGGTCTTTGGCCATTCCCGGGTGCTGACTGCCCTGTCCGGTGCACACCAGGGCCACGCGCGGGTGTCGTTGGGAGGTGGGACTGGGGTATTCAGCCGAGAGTTCGCTTAGCTTGTCGCCGATCCAGAATTTTCGGACCGCTTGAGGGCCATGGGTCCGGGCCAAGGAGCGCCCAACGGTAGGCACCGGACTCCGTAACGCGCGCAGACCGTCGATCTGCGCCTGGAGTGCTGCCGGATTGTGACCCGATAGCCCGATGATGCCGACGCCGTGGGCTTCTTCGGGCACCATCTCGGCTTTTGGTGCGCGCTGGAGCACAACGTGGGCGTTGGTGCCCGCGATTCCAAAGCTGCTGACCGCGGCCCAGCTCAGACCTTCGATTGCGGTGGGCGAGGTGGGGATCTCTACGGGAAAGTCAAGGGGCAATACGGGATTCAATGCGCTCAAGTGCAGGGTTGCGGGTACCTCTTGGCGTTGGAGGACCAGCAGCGTTTTCAGCACGCCAGCGATGCCAGCGGCGGTCTCGGTGTGCCCGATCTGGGACTTCACCGCGCCCATCAGTAGCGGCTGGATCCGGTCGCCGTAGACGGCCTTGACCGCGCCCACTTCGATGGGGTCGCCCAGGGGCGTTCCGGTACCATGGGCTTCGAGATAGCCCACCTGATCCGGTGAACATCCGGCGTCTTCGAGGGCGCGTCTCATCACCCGTTGCTGGGCCGGCCCGTTGGGCACGGTGATCCCTGCGGCCGCACCACCATGGCCCACCGCCGATCCGCGAATCAGGCCGAGAATGGGCAGTCCGCGGGCAAGGGCTTCGCGCTTGGACATCAGCGCGACCACACCGCAGCCCTCGCTACGCACGTAGCCGTCGGCGTCGGCGTCGAAGCTGCGGCACCGTCCGGTGGGTGACAGGGCGCCGATGTGGTTCAGCCAGGCGGTCTCGTCGGGGGAGAGCAGCAGGTTGACGCCGCCCGCCAGGGCCAGGGAGCACTCCCCGCTTCGAAGGGCTTGGACGGCCAGGTGAATGGCCACCAATGAGGAGGAGCAGGCCGTGTTTACCGACATCGTCGGCCCCTGCAGGTCGAGGGTCCAGGCCAGTCGGCCCGCGGCAAAGGCGGCCTCGTTGCCCGCACCCGACCAGGGCCACACTTCGGACACTTCTTCGCGGTCCGGGCGCTTGAGCCGGTCCCAGTAGCCGCTGCCTGCGATGCCCACGAACACCCCGGTGTTGCTGCCGGCCAGCTTGGACGGCGCCAGCCCGCTGCGCTGCAGCGCCTCCCAGCTGACCTCTAAGAGCAGCCGTTGTTGGGGGTCGAGGGCGGTGGCTTCGCCGGGTGGCATGTGAAAGAAATCGGCGTCGAAGTCTTCGATATGGGGTAGAAATCCGCCGAAATCGCAACCAGATCGAACCGAGCCCAGCGTGACCGCGTCGACGCCAGTGTACAGCAGCTGTTCGAAGGCTTGGGGCGTGGGTGCGCCTGGGAATCGACACGACCAACCGACGATGGCGATGGCGTCGTCCTGTTTGGCCGCGGTGACTGCTGCGGCCGGCGCGGTTAGTCTTGTGTGGGCGCCGGTGACCGCGGCGATCAGCGCGTTTACGGTCGGGTAGTCGAAGGCGGCAGTGGCCGGTAGATTTAGCCCGAGGCGATCTTGGAGTCGTCGGTGGAGCTCGACGGCCATCAGGCTGTCCATGCCCAGATCGAAGAAACCGCGGTCGGGGTCCAAGGTGGCGTGGCTGGGTAGGCCGAGGATAGCAGCGACGTGCCGGCTGATGGCGCCTTTGAGCTGGGTGGGGTTCGCGCGACGGGGCGCTGGAGCTGGTGTCTTCTTGGTGTGTGGGGCGACTTGGTCGAGGAAGGGCCGGGGCCGTCGTAGACTGAGTACGGGGCGAAGCACGTCCCAGTCCACGTCGGCGACCACCCGGTGTGGACCGGAGCCCAGCAGTCCATCAAGGGCGTGCAGGGCAGATTTAGCGTCGAGCGGGCGCAGACCCATGCGGGCGAACTGGCGCTGTTGCTCGACCGAGATCAAGCCGGCCCCTTGCCACGGTCCCCAGGCGACCGAGAGCCCGGGTAACCCCTGTGCCCGACGTCGGGCGGCGAGGCCGTCGAGGTAGGCATTGGTGGCGGCATATCCGCCCAGTCCAGCGCTTCCCCACATCGCCGAGATACTGCTGAAGAGCACGAAGAAGTCGAGGGAGGCGTTGCGAGTGGCGGCGTCGAGCGCTTGGGCGCCGAGCACCTTGGCGTCGAATCCAGTCGTGAAGTCTTTGGCGCTGACCTCGCTGGTGCTCTGTTCGTGGACGGCGCCGGCCGCGTGAATCACCCCGGCCAGGGGTTGGGTCAACGAAGCCAGCAGGTGCCCGACGGATCCGTCCTTGGAGACGTCGATCTAGGGGCATTCCACGGTCACGCCTCCACCGCGCAGTTCGTCGACAACGTATTTGCGTGCTTGGGAGTTCACGCCGGTTCTGCTCGCCAGAACGAGGTGCTGGGCACCGCGTTCGACAAGCCAGCGGGCGACGTGTTGTCCGAGGGCGCCGAGTCCGCCGGTGATCAAATAGACCGCGTCACTGCGGATGCTCACCGGTCGATGGCTGGACCGGGAAACCAAGCGGGGCACCCAGACGTTGGTGCCGCGGAGGGCCAGGCCCGTCTCTTCGTAGAGTAGGGCTTCGAGCAGAGCCGGTCCATCTACGTCGCCCAGGGCTACGTCGACCAGACTCCCCCAAGCGCCGGGTGCCTCGACCGATAAAACTCGCGAAAGTCCCCAGGTAAAGCTGGAGTTCGGTGAGCAGGGCATGTTGTGTAGCGCCACGGCATTTCGAGTGACGGCGTACAGGGTGGTGCCGCTGCCTTGGGCTTGGGCCCACGCTTGCCGGACCACCTCGGGTCCCTCTTCCCAGGCCTGTTTTGCGTCATCGATGTTGGAGATGGCCACGACAACGTGTAGATCGGGGGTATAGGTAGTGGGGAGGCCGATGTTTGCGGGCACTCCGGCGTCGACCAGTGCTTGTTGTAGGGCCTCGGTGACCGCCGCTTCGCCGTACAACCACCACACGCCGCTGGGCCGCAATGGAATACCGGGAACCTTCTGCCAGTGGACGCGGTACACCGGTGCCGCCGTCTTCTGTTGGGCGCGCTTGGGCGGTGCCAGCCAATAGGTCTCGCCCTCGAACGGGGTAGGTGGCAGGTTGACGCGGTTGGGACGCGGACCCGGAAACAGGCCGTTTACGTTGGGGCGCAGTCCTCGGATGGCGAGGGCGCTCAGGGATTCGAGCAACGTGGCGCGCGGGTCCCCGTCGTGGCGAATGCTGGACAACCAGGTGCTTTGAGGTAGGGTTCGGGCGCCCATGCTGGCGAGGACGGGGTGCGGTCCGATCTCGATGAACAGCTTAAAACCGGCTTCCCAAGCAGACTGGAGGCCTTGTGCGAATCGGACTGGCTTGCGCACATGCTGACGCCAATAGATGCCCGAGCGGATCTCGGGACCGGCCTCGCGTCCGGTGAGGTTGCTGAACAGCGGGATGCCCATTTCGCGGAATCCCACACCCTTGGCGACGCGCTCGAAGCGGTCGAGGATGGGGTCGACCAGAGGGCTGTGGAAGGCGTGGGAGACGTCGAGGGCCTTGCAGTCCATGCCTTGGGCTCTCAGGGCCTCACACACTTCGTCGACAGCGTCTTGGGTGCCGCTGATCACCGTTTGAAGCGGGCTATTTACGCCGGCGATTGCGATGTCTTCGCGGCCCAGGATGGCGGCTTTGACGGGTTCGATTCCGGCCGCGACCGCGGCCATGGCGCCTCCAGCCGGCAGCTCTCCCATTAGCTGGGCGCGTTCGGAGACCAAGGCGACGGCGTCTTCGAGGCTGAACAGGCCGGCAGCGGTTGCGGCCACCAGCTCGCCGATGGAGTGACCCATGACGGCGTCTGGCGTGACGCCCCAGGATTCCCAGAGGGCGGTGAGCCCCCAGGAGACGGCGAACAGGGCCGGTTGGGTCCAGTGGGTGTGGTTGACTAGGTCGGGGTCGTCGCCGTAGAGCACCTCTATTAGGGACCCCGAACGGTGATTCTGGAGTAGGGCGTCTACCTGATCTACGGCGTCGCGGAACACCGATTCGCTGGCGTACAGGGACTCCGCCATGCGGTGCCATTGGGCGCCTTGACCGGTGTAGGCGAACACGATGGGCGGCAGTTTTCGACCCGATCCTCGCTGACCTTCACCGCTGGCGAGAAGGGCAGCGGCTTCTCCGGCGTCGTTTGCGACCACGGCGATGCGATGTTCGAGCAGCGCCCTTCCGGTGGCCCAGTACCAAGCGGCGTCGCGGAGGTTCTGGCGCCCGATTGCACCGGCGACGCTGGGTCGGAGGGCGTCCAGGGCGGCCTCGGAACCCGCTGATAGCAGCAGCAACTCGGCGCGGGGCTTTTTGACGGGTGTGCGTTTTGCCGGGCTCGCGGCTTCGAGAATGATGTGGGCGTTGGTTCCGGCCAGTCCGAAGGCGCTGACGCCTGCACGAAGGGGGCCGTTCCAGGCCTGGTGTTCGGAGGCGATGTGCAGGCGGGTGCCGCTCAGATCGATGCGAGGGTTTACCTCGTTGACGTGCAGGTGTGCGGGGATCTGCTGATGTTGAAGGGCTAAGGCCGTCTTAATTAGCGCGGCGATACCGGCAGCTGCCTCCAAGTGGCCGATATTGGTCTTGACTGATCCGATGGCACACGGTTGGTCTCCGGGTCCATAGACGGCGGTCAAGGCGGCCATCTCGATGGGGTCGCCCAGGGGCGTGCCGGTGCCATGGGCCTCGACGTAGCCCACTTGATGCGGCTTGAGATTGGCGTCGGCCAGCGCGGCCCGAATGACTCGCTGCTGGGCGCGACCGCTGGGTGCGGTGAGCCCATTGCTCCGGCCGTCCTGGTTGATGGCCGACCCCTTCAGTACGGCAAAGACCCGGTCTCCATCGGCCCGAGCTTCTGAAAGTCTCTTGAGTACAACCAGACCGCAGCCCTCGCCCCGTCCGTAGCCGCTGGCGCTGGCGTCGAAGGTGCGGCATCGACCGTCGGCCGAGAGCGCTCCTAGCTTACTGAAGTACACGCTGGGTTCTGGGGCGAGCAGCAGGTTGACGCCACCGGCCACCGCGATGTCCACCTCGCCGGAGCGGAGGGCTTGCATGGCCAAATGGACCGCGACGAGGGATGAACTGCAGGCGGTGTGGATGGCTAGGGCGGGCCCTTCGAGACCCAATGCGTAGGCCACTCGACCCGCAGCCACTGACGAGAAGCTGCCGGTGCCGGCGTACGCGTCGATCTGTTCGGGCGCGTCGCCGAGAAAGGTGCGACGGCTGTAGTCGGACAGGCCCATGCCCACGTACAGTCCGGTGCGGGTGCCGTTCAACTGATCGGGGGCGAGTCCCGCGTCTTCGAAGGACTCCCAGGCCACCTCGAGGAGCATGCGCTGCTGGGGGTCCATCTGCAGGGCTTCGCGGGGAGAGATCCCAAACCGGGCGGCATCGAATCGGGCGATATCTGCTAGGAAACCACCCTTTTTGGTGATGCTCTTGCCAGGTGCTTCGGGGTCGGCCGACCACCAGGCCTCGGCGTCCCAGCGGTCGGGCGGCACGGGTCCAACAGCGTCGACGCCGTCGCAGAGCATTCGCCAGGTGGCGGTGGGGCCGTGGGCGGCGCCGGGGAAACGGCAGCCAATGCCAATCAAGGCGATGGAGGGGCGGTCGCTAGGCACTGGAGACGGCTCCTCAGGTAGAGCTTCACCCTATCGCGAACCGAAACGCCTCACAGGAGTTTGCTGTAGTTGGTAGGGGACGGTCTGGGTTAGGAAGAGCGCTACCGTTTGAGATTCGGTCCAGTCGTCTGCGGCGTTCTTCATGAACACAGTCCGCAATTCAGCGCTTTCAGAACCTGCCCGAGGCGTTGACTAGAACGTCCAAAGCCATGGGATGACACCGGCGATGTAGCTCTCGTTGACGCCCGTGATGCTGGGCACGGTGGCCGGCGGCAACACGGTGGGGACTCCGCCGGCGCTAAAAGTGACCACACCACCGATACTCTCGTAGGCAATACCCGCGGTGTCGACCGGACCGACCACGGGGCTGTCAATGAAACCGCCGAAGAAGTCGGGGGTGAATAAGCCGGCGATGGAGGTTGGAACAGGGCCGCCAAGGTAAATGAGCCATCCTGGAACTCCGAAGTCGGCGATGACGTCGGTGGAGAAGAGGGGGTCGATGTTGACGCAGTCGGTGATGGCGTTGGTGGGGTCGACGCCATCGATGAGGAACCAGAAGCCGGCTGCTTGGGCGCCGGGGGCGCTGGCACGTCCGTTCAGGTAGTAGGTGATCGTGCAGTAGTCGGAGGTGAGGGTGACGTCGCCGTTCCAAGTTGGCGTACCGAGGTGTACCCGGAACATTGTGTCCTGCTGGAAGCCTCCGATGTCGACCGGTGCTGTGGAGCCGGCTGCGTTGATGCCGACGAACAAGTCGAGGGTCAGGGTGCCGACTTGGAAGTAAGGGCCGCCACCAAAGCCGGTGCCGCCGGTCATCACCATGCCGGTGCCAGTACCGGTTGTACCGGTTGTACTGGTTGTGCCGGTCGTACCGGTTGTACCGGTTGTACCGGTTGTACCGGTTGTACCGGTTGTACCGGTTGTGCCGGTTGTGCCGGTTGTGCCGGTTGTACCGGTTGTGCCGGTTGTACCGGTTGTTCCGGTTGTTCCGGTTGTGCCGGTTGTGCCGGTTGTTCCGGTTGTGCCGGTTGTGCCGGTTGTACCGGTTGTACCGGTTGTACCGGTTGTACCGGTTGTACCGGTTGTACCGGTTGTGCCGGTTGTGCCGGTTGTGCCGGTTGTGCCGGTTGTATCGGTTGTATCGGTTGTATCGGTTATATCGGTTGTATCGGTTGTATCGGTTGTTCCGGTGGTAGCCGCGAGGGGGGAGCACAGGCCGTCATCGCCGAGAGCAGAGTTGGCGTCGCAGTCTTCTTTTGTGGTGGAGTCACAGGCGAAGAGCGTGATGGCAAGGAGACCGAACGTTGCAATATGGGTGGGAGACATGAGATCCTCGTTGAGTCATAGGCATGCTGATTAGCAGGAACCTTTGGGCACAACAGCGCGATTAGGGCGCTGCTGTGAGCCTTTGTTAGTAGATACCGGAAGACGCGTCAAGTTTTCGGCGTATAACCTGTGGATATTGGGTCGATGGCGCCGTGTCGATACATCGGGTAAGCCGTCTCATGCGAACACCCCTCTTCCTGACTTTTCTTCTTGGCTGCGGCTCCCCGATTGTCGATGTCGACGATCCCGGCGTGGGGATCGGCTCCGGCCCTCCTTCGGAGGTGGCGACCCTCAGCGGTGAGATCACCTGGGAGATCGAATTTGACGCAGCATCGGGTCTACAAGACTGCGTCTATATGCGTCGCTATGAAGGTGTTGAAGACATCTCGGCGCCCTGGCTCTGCTTGGACTGCGACAATGTCTTCCAAGTCGACGTGCAGATGTCCGACATGGATCGAGACTGCTACGGCCTAATCTCGGGCGACCCCGAGACCACCGAGTGGCTGGGCTTCTCCGACAGCACCTTCTTCCGTGGCGGGGCCCCGCACTACCCGCTCTCCAATCAGGGCGACGCGGTTCACAACGGCAGCGAAGTCACCACCTCTTCGGTCACCGACTGGTACGATCTAGAGGATGGAAGTGGACAGTTTCAGCTTACGGTCACCGGCGCACTTTCGCACGGCGTCGACAGCTCTGGCGGTATCGATCCATGGTGGGGTTTCCAGACCCCCGACGTCTATGCTTGCGGTTGGCCGAAGAGCGGCCTGCCCGAATACACGGGAGACTGGAAGATTCGCACCGGAAGTGCCGTGCCTGACGGCTGGTTCAAAGACGCCTGTGGCGAGTCGGTGCGGCTTCACGACGTTGTGGCGGGCCGGTACACATTGGTCGATATCAGCGCGGTCGACTGCCCACCCTGCCAAGACATGGCCTCGGGTGAGCGCGCTTGGATCCAAGAGATGCGGGGGGCGGGTATCGACGTCGAAGTGGTCACGCTGCTGGCGCCCAGCTTGAGCGCGCCGTTGGATAGGACCCCCAAGCCACAGCTTAACGAATGGGTCGATGCCTTTGGCCTCGAGAGTCCCGTATTGGGCGATCGAGGTTGGGGATACTGGGTGGTCTCCGAAGCCGAACCCGATTTCGCGTATCCCTCCGTGGTCTTGGTCGATCCGGACCTAAACGTGATGCAAATCGACGTGGGCTGGGGTGGCTGGGGCCTTTACACCACGGTGATCACCGACGACGCCGGCCGACGCTAGCTCCCTAGCATTGGCGTTTTACGCGCTCTAGGCGCTCTAGCAGCTCTAGGGCGCTTTAGCAGCAGCTCTAGAGTCAGCAGCAGCTCTAGAGTCAGGTATTTCCACTTTCTACTTTAAACGGCTAAAGTAGAAAGTGGAAATACCTGACCCTAGATGGTTGACCCTAGATGGTTGAAACAAATCAGCCGGCCAATGTCGTTGCTGAACGCGAGGGTGTGTGGAACATTGGTGTCGTCGATGGGCCCGCCATCAGCACATCGGATTCGCCGGTTGTAGTGTTAAGCCGGTGAATGTGGCCGTCGAAGTTGCCGGCGCCGCCCACCATGCCGTCGGGGCCCACCACCACCGAATACAGCATCAGATTGGCGTTGATTTGGGTGGGTTCGCTGGTGCTGGAGATACGGGCGACCGAGGTGGCGTTGGGGCTGAGCGCGGTGGCGAAGTCGGTTTGACTGGGCAGCCAGTCCATCTGCTGTACGGTGCCCGGTAGGCCGGCGGTGAACCCGCTCCAGTCGCCCTCGTAGGTTGAGCGGATGAGCACGTTATTGGCGTCTGCGCCGATCAAATTTCCGTCGGAGTCGATGACCATGCCGTGGAATCCACGGGGTCCGGCGATGACCTGCGTGGACACAGCGGAAGTGGGGGCAGTGGCGCAGTCGAACATCAGCGGTGGCTGACCGGTGTCTGTAGGTTCCTGGGTGTCGGCGACGGTCGTGCCGCTATCGGCGGGGAACTCTGTGTCGGTGGTGGACGCTTCAGGACCGAACGAGGCGCATCCTAGTACAGTGAGTCGAACAACCGGTCTGCCTTTAGACAGGCCGATGATCTCCTACGTTCATGGGAAAAGGCCCCATTTGTTAGTGGACTCACGTCGCCACGCCGAATTATCGCTACTGCATCGCGAACGCTTCGTCGCGGCATCCACCGATGGGAATCTTGAGCGGACCAGGGTTTTTGACCCTGCGTAGCTCAGCCCAGCTGGTGTCTTGGTTGGCCAAAACCCAGGTGGCGTGGGCCGCGGCCTGGGCCAGCTGCTCGAACAGGACGGGGTCGATGTTGTCGATGGTGTCGCAGGCTTGGTGGTAGCAGGCGTCGCGTGGAGCGCCGGCTTGACCGCCGAAGTCATCTGCTTCGTCGGACTCTTTGATGCCCTCGGCGCCGCTGAAGAGGCCGCCCGCTGGGATGCCATTATTGATGAATCCGTAGTAGTCGGACCGGCCGTCGAACATGGTGGATCGGGAGTCCATAGAGGCGCCCTCGAACCACTCCTCGAAGGCGGCCTCGATGGTGTCGGAGCCAGATGGACCGGGCAGACCGAAGGCGCTTCCGTCGCCGTCGTAGATCATCGGAGAGCCGTTGGGCGAACCCATCATGTCGAAGTTTAGGTTGGCCAGCACGGTGTCGAGCTCGTCGGCGCTGAGGTTGTCGACGTAGTCGCTGGAGCCGAGGAGCCCCAGCTCTTCGCCGCCCCAGAGCGCAAAACGAATCTGGTTTTTGGGCGGGTTAGGTTGTTCGGCCACCAGGCGGGCCAGCTCGAGAACAGTGGCGACACCGGTGCCGTTGTCGTTGATTCCGGGTCCCGCCGCAACCGAGTCGAGGTGACCGCCGACAATCAGCACATTGCTGGGGTCGCCTTGTACCGTCTGGGCGATGACGTTCTCGGCCACGGTCTCGACGAAACTGGCGTCGACGACGATGTGCAACTCGAGTTCGCCCATTTGCAGTCCAGCGGCTAGCTCATCGCCGACGTCGAAGGTGGCCGAGACGACGGGGACGGTGTTGGTCGCGTCTTGGTCGAGTTGCCAGGGCTCCAGGTCTTGGCGACCACTCTGGCCTTCGTTGAAGATGACCACGGCCGAAGCGCCCGCGTTGATGGCGTTGTCGACCTTCTGCTGAAAAAAGCAGTCGCCGCGTTGGATAAGCGCGATGTTGCCTACTGGAAAGGCGTCGAAGTCGGACGACTCGCAGCCGCTAGTGGACGACGAATTGGTGGACGGTGGCAGGACCAAGTCGACGGCGGTGAGTGCCGCAGTGACCTCGCCACCTGGAGAGTAGGTCATGGCGGCGATGTCGGAACCCGAGCCATATGACAGGCCGGCGGTGATGTCTTCGACTACCGTGGGGGCGCCTTGAATCCAGCTGGAGAAGCTGAACGGGATGCGGGTGACCTCGTAGCCCGCCTGCTCAAAGACCTGTGCTGCATAGTCGCCGCTGGCCGCGAAGCCCGGATAGCCGACAGCTCGATTTCCGCCGTTGGCGTCGGCGATGGCTTGCAGCGCCTCAAGATGAGAGATGAGGTCGTTGGCGTTGATGCCGTCTTCGAGGGCCTCCAGCGGTTTGGAGGCCGTGTCGTCGACGTGAGTGTGGACGTCGGCGGACTCGGTAGCGGTGGTGCACGCGAGCAAGAGCAGTAGGGGCAGGTTTCTCATGCCGAGTAAAGTAGCCGGACTTGGGCGGACCGGCGTGTACTTCTTGTGAAGCTATGCGCCGAAGAGGAACCAGCCAGCGCCGGAGAGCAAGGCCAGAGCAACCGCGCCAAGGATCCCAACGCGGGTCCAGTCGACCTCCATGTCGGCCAGGGCGAGGGGCCCTTTTCCGAATGGCACGAACTCAAGGGTTCCGTTGGGCGGCACCTGGACTTCACAGAGACAGGTGGCGAACTGATAGTTGGCGTCACATTGACAGTAGACCGTACCCCCTTCGATCAAACACTGGTCGGCCTTGTTGCAGGACTGGCAGCGCAACCAGACCTCTTTGTTGTCGCAAGAGGTGCAGTGGACGTGGACAAAGCCGCGGGAGGAGATTGGTTTGGGAGAGGCCAATAGAGAATCCTGGGGCGCGGAGGAGGCGTGGCGGGGAGCGTATCGCCGCAGGCGGTTGTAGACACCTGGAAGCGCGAATTTACTGGAACATGGGCAGCGGGGTGCGGACGAGGTGAGTGTTCGCGCCGGCTTGCAGGCTGCGGGCACGAATCCATCCACCGGCCAACAACACCGACTGGTGCCAGGACGGAGCGGCGTCTTTGGGCAGGCTGACCCAAGTGCCACGGCGAACGCGGTTTAGGTCGGATGGGCTGCGAACCACCAACATCGGGCGGGTGGGACCGTTGACAAAGCGCCAGGGCTTGGCCTGTCCCCAATCCCACAGGGTACTGCCTTTACACTGACCGGCCTCGGAGAACGCGGTTCGTTCGGTGCTACCGCCGTGCACGATTGTGGCCGGACCCAGCCGAACCGCTTGCCTGGGATGAATGTGACCCGACAGAATCCACCGAACGCCGGGCGGCAAGTGTTGTTCCCCGATGGTGTCGTGTTGGTGGCCGACCTGGAAGGTGAGACCCGGCACCTGGCTACCGTGAAAAGCCTGGTGAGCGACCAGGAAGTCCACGCCACCTCTGCAGGTTTCGGCGGCGGCCCGACCCCAGTCTTCGGCCCGACGAATGAAGGGCACTGCGGCGATTCTTAGCCCGCCGAGTGTGAGCTGCTGAGGGCGATCGACGATGTGTAGGTTAGGTAGTCGATGTGGGATGTACTGCTTTAGACCACGTCTATCGTGGTTGCCGGCGATAACCAGCACCGGAAGCTGCCGTGCGAGCCGAACCAAACGGTTGGCGGCGGCCAACATGGCGGCGCGGGGCGGACGGGACCTATCGAACAGGTCGCCCGTGTGAATGACCAGGTCGACCTCGCCTTGGAGGGCTGGTCCAATAGCGGTGGTGAACGCAGCCATATGGTCGATGTTACGGCCTTGGCCGCGGGGAGCCCCGGTCACGTGTGCACGCATGCCCAGGTGGGTGTCGCCGATCTGTAGAATTCTCATGCAAGGAAGCTAGCTTCAACCCCGACCAAAAAATGTCCTGGGATCTTCCGGGCTTGACTCACTTGGCTTGAATGGTGTCCATGGCAGCTTGAAGCTGGATTTCGTCGATGACGGGCACGCGGTACACGCGGCGGAACACCCAAATTCCAGTGGGCACGAGCAGGATTTTTACCGGCACGACCGGGCAGATGACGATGCTGAAGCAAAAGCCAACCACCACCATCACCAGGGCGCGGGGCTTGGCCCATACGGGCATTGCTCGCTCGATTCGCCAGGCCAGTAGGATGGGACCGAAGGTGTTGTGGCAGGCCAGCCATCGCTCGAGGCGGGGCGACGACTTGGCGAAGCAGCCGGCGGCGATGAGCACAAAGGGTGTGGTCGGAATTAACGGTACGATCGCGGCGATTGCGCCCAAGGTGAGGGCGGCGAATCCAGCGCTGGCGAAGAAGAGTCGACGAACGTCCATGGTGCGGTCATCGTCTTTTGGAAACTTCGACTTTAGATGGGTTTTGTCGATAGGAGCTCCCCGGATAATGACTGTAACAGACGGCGCCGCATAGCGCGCTAAATGCGGGCTTTCGAATTCGCCTTTATCGTCTTCTTTGATTGCGCCAAGAAGCTGCGAAACTTCGGGGTCATGAAGCCCTTACCGCTGGCGAATTGGTACAGGTGGAGGTCGCTTCCGGTGTTGGCCTCGACGACCACTGGGCCGTTGTCGCACAATCCAACGTCCCCGCCCTGAATCGCACCTTGGGCAGCAGGGCGGTGGACGTCAGCACCCTCTCGCGCACCTTTTCTCAGTCGGGCAGCGTTTGGCCTTGGAGGACCCCACCCGTGTCGGAGTTGATGTGGGCAACCCGATTGCCCTCGCGCCAGAAGTTGTCTCCAGTAGTGATTTTCCAGGTGTTGTGGTTAATTTTTGGGCCATCATCAGGGTACCGATGACGTCGCCGCGCCACTCTTGAAGGGTGGGGCACGGCTTGAGGACGTCTTGAAATAAGTAGCCGTCGTTGGTCCGGGTGCGATCAATCTTAGTGATTTGGCTGGCGCATTCGAAGATGGAGACTGAACCTTCACCCTTGCGTTCGATCGTAACGGCGGCGATGTCCTCGGCAGAGGTGAGCGTCACGGCACCCGGCACCTTGACGAAAGCTGTGGCAGACCGAGCGCGTACTCGGGATGGCGATACCCGCTCCGGCCAGCATGTCGTTGAGCATCGCCCGCAGAAGATCCATGATTTGGTCAAAGAAGTCGCGCCCTCTGTCTGCGGCAAAGTGCGGATGCTCGGTGATATCGAAGTTCCCTTTCTGTTCAGCCACCTGGCGTCTCCCTGGTTTGAGCGGCGAGCATGTCCCCGGGGGCGCGGGGCGCTGCTACCGGCTGAGGTCGAATGCGCCTTGTGCATCGTCATCGGTACAGATTTCGCCGACGCAGCCGACGAAACGAACCTCCCCAACGGCGGTGGTGGCAGACAGGTCGGCGGTGAGCACCAGCTGCGTGTCGTTCATGGCGGTGCTGTCGAGGACGAGGGGCTTGGCGGTCCCGACTACCTGATCGGCGCTGACCGAGAAGATCGCCTTGGTGGCGTCGGTGCGGAGGCCGATGCGTCCTTCGAGGGCTTCGGCCAGTAGCGGATTGGCGCTGAGGGTAGCCTTGGTGTTGGCTTGGACGTAGCTCTGGCAGCCGGTGGTGGGCAGCACGGTGACCCACTCAAAGTCCACGGTGGGCTGAAAATCCATGGAGAAGGCGAGTGACTGAGCTTGGTGATCGACGAATACCCCGTTCCACGCTCCCATGAGCGGGGCGAGGAGGTCGGCGGGCGTCTTGTCGAACTCTTCGAGCACGGCTTGGGCTTCGACGGGGGTGGTTGTGTCGACCTCGCACCCGAAGATACCTTCGCTACCTACTTGGGTTCCCTGGGACGTCCAGTCGGGCAGTCCGGTGTCGCTGGTGTCTTCGTCTTGCAAGTTCGAATCGGCGGAGCCGCAGGCGGTGAGGCCCAAGAATATGGCGGCGAGTATGCGAATTTTCACGAGTCCTCCAACCCTTCACGTCTCCAGGGTATCCAACTTCCGCTTGGCGTTGCCACCGTTACTTTCCCAAAATCAAACTCTCCGTACACCGCTTGCGAGGTTACCTTGTTCGAAAACGGGAAAGTCTTATGGAAGAGGCGTCGCGTCAGTTCATCCGAGCCATCCGAGGACGTCGGTCGCAGGTCGCCTTTTCACGTCGACTAGGGTACTGCGGAAATGTGGCGGCGAAGTGGGAAGGTGGCCATCGGTTTCCCACTTTTGGCGAGACGCTACGCGCCTGCACGCTGATGGGGATCGATGTTCCGGCCGCGCTAAATCGGTTCCACGCGGCCAGCGCCCATCTCTGGAACCCGCAGAATCCCGGTGATATGCATCGGTGGCTCACCTCCCTTCAGGGCCGCAGCTCGCAGATGCAGATTGCCGAGAGCGCTGGCCTGAGTCGTCAGCAGGTGGGGCGGCTGCTGTCGGGTCGCGCCAAGGGTCGCTTGCCCCTGGTGCTCTCGCTGCTTCACGCCATGACGGGTCGCATGCCCGACCTCATTGCCGAGCTGGTCGATATCGCGAAGGTGCCGGTGATTGCACGGGAAGCCGAGGCTCGAAAAGCTCTGGCAAGACTTGCCTTTGCCCATCCCTGGTCTCCAGCGGCGCGCGCTTGGCTGGGCGCTCAGCAGAGGGTTCCCGTGGGCGAGGCGGCGGGTCGGTTGGCGAACGTCCTGGGGTTGAGTCTCGTCGAGGCCGGCGCTTTGGTGAACGCGATGGTCGCGTCTGGAGCGGCCTCCGTCACCCGCGGGCAGCTGCGTCCGGCCCCCGAGACCACGGTGGAGATTCACGCCACCGCCGAGGACATTCACAAGCTCCGATCTCATTGGTCTAAGGTGACTTCGGAGCGGGTGGCCGCCGGAGATAATGACGATCTGTTTAGCTTCAACGTGTTTGCGGTGAGTCGCGACGACCTGGTAAAAATTCGCGAGGCTCAGCGGCGTTTTTACCGTGAAATCCGCTCGATTGTGGCCGACAGTCCGCCCGAAGTTCCCGCGATGCTGGTGATTCATACCGCCGCATGGGACGAGGTTTGTCACCCATAGATATCCCTTTTTCGAACACAAAGACTCCAAAATGACCCACCTTTTGTTCGATATTGGGTAGATATTGGTCTCGAAGCCGGTCAACCTAGGGTCAGCCACAGGGGACGACCGACATGAACTACCGCGCCGCAATCACGCTCTCTCCATTTATTCTATTCACGCTGGCTTGCTTCAGCGAGGTCCCCGGAGACCGCGCCGAGGCCGGCTGTCCGGCCGAAGAGGTGTGCTCCCCAGAGACGCCGTCGGGGCTGGTCTTTTCCGGTGAAGCTTTCTACGACGAGGTGGGGCTGATTCGGTTGGGCCCGGTGCTGGCTGGAGGTTCGTTTGACCTGGGATATCGCCCGATGGAGGGTTGGATGGGGGACGCCGACGTGGTCAGCAGTGACGGTGCGGTGATGACGGCCAAGGGATTACGCGATCGCCCAGACCTCCTCTCGGTAGGCGGGGTACGCGTTCGGGGTGTCTCCGAGGGGGAGGCGATGGTTCGAGTGGTCGACGCCAAAGGGCGGCTCTACGACCGACTTCCGATGAGCATCTACGCGATGGATCACGT
>JAACDH010000182.1 GCA_009936995.1 Rhodobacterales bacterium | reverse complement strand
GAGGTCGACCCCGACGAGATGGATGAAGAAATCGAAGAGCTCGATAAAGAGCCCGAAGACAAGGTCAAGTCCGCCGCGACCGGTGGCCAAGTCGGAGGCGTCGAGGGCGGCGAAGAAGGCGGCGTGGTTGGCGGTGTCATCGGCGGCGTGATTGGCGGCGAGCTCGGCGGCGTGCTCGGCGGCGTCGTCGCCATGCATCACTCCGAAATCGAAGTCAAAAAGCAGATTCAACCTCGATACCCCAAAGCGGCCCAAGAGGCCAACCTGGGGGACCAACGCTGCCTCGCCAAGGTCTTCATCGGCGCCGACGGCGTTCCCTTCAAGGTGGTCGTCGAAAACTGCCCCCAAGTCTTCCACGCCGAGACCCAGTCTGCGATCATGAAGTGGCGGTGGTACCCGCCCAAGGTCGGACGACAAAAAGTCAAAGCTCAAATCACGATTGGTGTCACCTACAGGGCGCGATAAGCATCCCGACACGCCGCCCTCTCGGGCACCTCAACGAAATATCACTGGAGAACCCAGCAAATGCTCGTCTTTCTGATCAGTACTGTGGCGATGGCCGAAGAAGCCGGTGGCGGATTCACCATCAGCGAGATGTGGCAACACGCCGGCTTTATTGCCCGTGCAGTCATCATCACCCTCGTGTTGATGCTCGTCGGCACCGTCTTTACGTCGTTCGAGCGCATGATGGCATTCAACCGCGCTCGTAAGCAGTCGGTTGCTTTCGCAAGCGCGATCGTAGGTCCCCTCCAGAAACAAGATCTCGACGCTGCGCTCACGTTGTGCGACGACGAGACTTTCAAGGCTTCGTACCTTGCGGGCCTGCTTCGGGCCGGACTCCGCGAGATGCACGCTCGCCAAGACCGCACCGGTCTCGACAACGCCCAGCGCGCCGTCGAGAAGGCACACTACGAAGAGCTCGCCAAGATGAAGAAGGGCATGACTGTCCTGGCCACCACCGGCTCAACGGCTCCGTTCGTGGGTCTGCTGGGAACCACCTTTGGCGTCATCAACGCATTCCAGGGCATGGCCGAAGAAGGCTCCGGTCTTGCGTCCATCTCCGCCGGTATCTCCGAGGCCCTCATCACCACCGGTGTCGGTATTGGTGTGGCCATCGCCGGTGTTTGGGCGTTCAACTACTTCAACTTCCGCAGCGACAAGGTCCGCGACGAGCTTGAGAGCTCCGAAGCCGACTTCACCGACTGGGCCGAGAAGCTTCTCCAGTCCGCCACCGCCGGGAAGTAAGCTATGGGCGCAAAGATGGGATCCGGCGACGGCTCCCCTATGGCCGATATCAACGTTACCCCGCTCATCGACGTCGTGTTGGTGCTGCTGGTGGTGTTTATGGTCATCACGCCGCTCCTCTCCAGCGGCCTGCCTGTCGACCTTCCCCTGGCCACCACCACGGTCACGGTGAACGACGTTGGCCAGCACATCGTGGTGTCCATCACCCACGAAGGCACCTGGGCCGTGGAACAAGAGATCGTCACCGAAGAAAACCTCATCGACTTAATCAACGCCGAATACGCCAAGAACCCCGAGCGCTCCGTGTTGGTCAAAGCCGACCGCCGCTTAGAATACGGTCAAGTCCGCGAAGTCATGGACCTCCTCGCCGAAAATCGGCTCACCTCGGTGTTTATCGCCGCAGGTAAGGAACAGTAAATGGGTGGTTCACTAGGTACAGGTGCCGGCCCCAACTCCGAGCCGAACTTCGCGCCCCTCATCGACGTTGTGCTCGTCATCTTGATCATTATGATGGTGAACATTCCCATCCAGATCGAAGAGATGGGCGTCAAGCTGCCAAGTTCCGAGCAGAGCACGAGCAAGCCTCCCCCCGAGGCCCAAGAACAATTGGTCATCGCCATCTACGACAACTCCGAGGGTGAAAACGCCGAAGAGGAACCCGTCAGGCTCGCCCTGAACCGAAAGCGGATGACCGAAGAGTACCTGTTCAACGAGATCACCCGACGCCTGCGCCCAATGACCGATAAGAACGTGTTCATCGACGCCGACGCCGAAGTCATGTACGGCCACATCGTCGACATGGTCGACCTCGCTCGCGAAGCAGGTGCCGGCAAGGTCGGTCTGGCTCGCATGAAAGACTCCGGTCCCCTCGACATTACCTCCGTCGCGCCCGGCGCGATGCCCAAGGGTGTGTACTTGGGTCAGCCCAAGGTGGTCGGTGGTTTGTCCGAGAAAGACGCAGATGGCGCAATCAAGCCGTTGATGCCCAGCATCACCCAGTGCTACAACGCGCGCTTGGCCGCGGCCCCCGGCCTCTCTGGCCGCATCACCATTCGCACCGTTATAGGCCCCCAAGGCGAGCACATGGAGCCCCCCAGCGTCCAGGCCGGCACCATCGAAGACGAAAGTCTGATCGAGTGCGTCACCGGCCTACTACCGAACATCAAGTACCCAGTATTGGGTGCGGACAAGACGGCTATCGCCAACTTCCCCATCATGTTCTCCGCAGGCTGATGTCTCTCTTCGACCTCCCAGGCTGGCTCGAAACCCACCGGTCTGCCTTCGACCTGTGGCTCGAAGACCAGATGCCCGACGCCTGGCCCGCCGCGTTCAATGCCCCGCTTCGCTACCCGGTCTTTGGGGGCGGAAAGCGAGTACGACCCATGCTCAGCTTGGCCGCATACGAAGCCCTGGCGGCCAACCCCTCCGACCTACTCCCCGCCATGTCCGGCGCGGCCGCGGTCGAATTAGTGCACACCTACTCCCTCGTCCACGACGACCTCCCCTGCATGGACGACGACGACGAGCGACGGGGTCGGCCTACGGTGCACATCGCCTACGACGAAGCCACCGCCGTGCTCACCGGCGACGCCTTGCTCACCTTCGCCTTCTCGGTGCTGGCCGAGAGCACGCTGCCGGCGACCGTTCGCATCGCCCAAGTCCAGATCCTGGCCCACGAAGCTGGCGCACTCGGCATGGTCGGGGGACAAGCCGCAGATGTCGGCCTGGGTGGCACCGTCACCGAGCTGACACCCCTCACCCGACTGCACAGCCTAAAGACTGGCGCTCTCATGCGCGCATCGGTCGCCATGGCCGGACTCGCAGCCGGGGCCGACGAATCCCAACGCCAGGCCCTCGACGTATACGGCCGCGCGGTGGGGCTCGCCTTCCAGCTGGCCGACGACGTCCTCGACGCCGACGAAGACAGCGGTGAAGGCGGAGCGCCCAGCTACGTCAAGCTGTTGGGCGTCGAAGAAACCACCCGCCGCGCCCGCGACGCCGCCGAAGAGGCCATGGCCGCGGTCGTCGACTTCAAGCGCCCCGAGGCCCTGCTCGCCTTGGCCAAATTTACCGTCCAACGCACCTACTGACGTGGCGCGGAAGGTCCGGCTCGACAAGCTACTGGTCGACCGTGGGTTGGCCGCCAGTCGACTCAGAGCCCGCGAGCTCATCGAGGCGGGCAGCGTGCTCATCGCCGGTATTCCGGCCACCAAAGTCAGCGCCCAGGTCGACATCGACAAGGCCATCGACCTCGCCAATACCGACTACCAATGGGTCGGGCGAGGTGCCCTAAAGATGCTCGGCGCACTCGAAGACCTCCAAGTCGATCCCGCCGACTGCGTCTGTGCCGATTTGGGCAGCAGCACCGGCGGCTTCACCGAGGTCCTCATCGAAAAAGGCGCAACCCGCGTCTACGCCGTCGACGTCGGCAAGGGTCTGCTCCACTACCGTCTGCGCGATCACGAGCGCATCGTGTTGATGGAGGGCGTGAACGCGCGCCACCTCGAGTCCCTCCCCGAGCCCATCGATCTCCTCGTCGGCGACTTGTCCTTCATCAGCTTTACAAAAATCGTCGACACGGTGGTGAGGCTGCTGCGCCCAGGCGGTCGCGCAGTGGTGCTGGTAAAACCCCAGTTCGAGGTGGGCCGCAGAGCCCTAGGAAAAGGTGGAAAAGTACGGTCTGACGCCGACCGTCTTCAGGCTATCCAGGCTGTTCAAGACGCGGCAACGGCCCATGGACTCCAGGTACTGGGCGGTGTGGACTGCCAGGTTCCGGGCGCCAAGGCTGGAAACGTCGAGCACTTCCTACACCTACAAAGGACCAATCCTAGCGGGTCCTAGACACAATAAAGTCATCTGGGTGTTGGCATGCTACAGTACCCCGATGGAGGTCAAATGCACCTGCGAAGGAAGGTCAGCGTGGTCGCGAAATTAATGCCTGTCGGCATCGCCGTCGCACTCGCACTCACGGGATGCAGCTATATCGGCCAGGACGCTTTCGAACAAAAGCGTTCTTCCCTCGATCACGACAACGATGGCGCCCCCTACGACGGCCCCAACAAAGACTGCGACGACTTTGACCCGAACGTGTCGCCTAACTTTGAAGAGATTCCCTACGATGGCTACGACAACGACTGCGATAAGGGCGACCTTCTAGACGCCGACGGCGATGGTTTCCCGGGCATCACCCAAGAGGCGTACCAGGCGAACAATCCCGACGCCACCTGGCCAGCTTCCGTGGCCACCGGCCCCCTCGACTGCGCCGACGATCCCGCCGTGTTCACCAACGCTCGCGACATCTTCCCCAGCAACAGCAACGACGTGCCCTACGACGGCATCGACAGCGACTGTGGCGGCGAGAACGACTTCGATGAAGACGGCGACGGCTACATGCCGGACACCGTGATCGTCAACGGAGTCACCATCGCCGTTCCCGCCGCATACGACGCTTATATCGCAGTTTGGGGCTACGACTACGGCGCCCCAGAATACGGCGACTGCATGGATCTCGACGACAGTATTCACCCCGGTCGCGCCCTGTCCGACGACGTCGCCTACGACGGCGAAGACACCAACTGCGATGGCCTCAACGACTTCGACCAAGACGGCGACGGCTTCATGCCCGAGCAAACCAGCTACGAAAACATGTTCGACAACTTCATCGGCGCGTTCCACAACGGAACCTCGCCTTGGCCCATCCTATGGGGCGACTGCCTCGACAACGACACCACGGTCACCGACCAAACCGGAGCCCCCGTGCTCGGCGCCGATGTCTACCCGGAAAACATCACCGGCGAGGTCTGGTACGACGGCATCGACAGCGACTGTGCAGGCGACAACGACTTCGACCAAGACGGCGATGGGGTGATGTTCCTGACCGACGGCACTGGCAACGGCGACCCCGACCAATCCGCCACCTGGGACGCCTATGAGGCCATCTGGAGCACCGGGACCATTCCCGCGTACAACGACTGCGACGACGGCGACAGCACCACCTTCCCTGGCGCCCTCGAGTTGTTCGACGACGGCGCCGACAGCGACTGCGACGGCGACGGCGACGCCACGCCGTTCGGGTTCGATGATTTGGTCTGGGTAAATCCTCGTCCACCACGGGTCGACGTCACCAACTACAACTATGTATTGGTCACCTCAGCCGATCAAGTAGATCTAGGCGTGACGCAGCCCGATCACGTCGCCGCGGCGCTCACCTTCGACCTCACCGCTGGCTACGATGCACAGACCATTGACAGCATCATGTGGTTGGGCCTCTCCAACGCTCTTCCCCTGGGCAACGCGGTCGACCTCACAGCCGATGGCGAATCCTTTTGGGGCAGCGCCAGCTACGTCTTCGACGGCGCCAATGGGTACATCTCCAGCAAGCGGATGATGTACAACAACATCTTGCAGGGCTACATCCAAGACGTGTTCCAGTGGTCGATCGTAGGCACCGCCTACACCGGCCTCGCCGTCGACCTCGTCCTCGACGACGACGGAGGGCCCTGGAATGTCAGCTGCGGCCTCGACACCGTGCAGGCCCTCTACGGCTCGGCCGCCGCCCCCACCTCCACCCACGACGCATCCTTATCGCCCACCCCCGCGCTTCCCGAAGGTGTTCCGGGCGGCATGTGCTTCTGGGATAGCGTGCCCAACACCAACACCGGCATCGGTCAGCTCGTGCTCTGCGACGTCGCCGACTGCGTCATGTACGACTTCAACGTCAACGTCGACACCCTCACGATGTCCGCCACGCAAAACTGGTCCGGCACTCAGCTCACCTACGCAACCCACCGCGAGGGCTACCACCACGTCCTCGACGCCGCACCCGGCGCCACTATTATGGGCCCCATGCCCACGATCAACGTCCTCACCGACTACCGGCTCGACTCCATCGACGCCGACTGGCGCGACACCAACGCCGACGGCTCAGACGATCTCATCTACGTCATTGGCGTCGGCGAACCTTTGATCGACGACGGTCTGGGTCCGCGGGTCATCTTGGCCTACGGAGACCCCTCGGGCGCCCTCACCGAAAAAGTTATCTCCTACGAAGATCCGCTTCGACCCAATTTGGTGCCGACCGCGGCCAGTATCCACACAGACGAAAGTCGACTCTTTATCGGCGTGAGCGGGACCGATGCATCTGCAGCGTTCCAAGACTCCGTCGGTTGGGTTTTCTTCGGTTGGTCTCCATGAATCCAGGTACCTCTGCACGCCTCCTCTCTATCTCTGCGCTGCTCGCACTCGGTGTGGGCTGCACATACGTCACCCAAGCCGACCTCGAAGAGCACTTCGACCTCTTGGACGAAGACAACGACGGCGTGACCAAAGGCGAAAAGGATTGCGACGATAACGACGCAACCCGATCACAGCTGCTCGAAGAAATTCCGTACGACGGAATCGACAACAACTGCGACGGTTCCGACTTGGTCGACGTCGATGGCGACAGCTACCCAGGTCTGCTGAAGTCCGAGTGGACGCCCCTCAACGACGGCGTCGAGTGGCCCACCGGCGTCAGGGCCGACGTGGTCGACTGTGCAGACGATCCCAACATCATCGCGGAAGCACAAAACATCTTCCCCGACAAAGTCAGTGACCTACCCTACGACGGGCTCGACTCCGACTGCGCGGGCGATAACGACTACGACGTCGACGTCGACGGCGATATGCCGCCCGGATACGAGTCCGACTATGCCGCTTACACCGAGCTCTGGGGCATCACCGCAACCGGCACCTTCACCGACTGCGACGACTTCGACCACACCACTTATGGCGGCGCCCCCGACGACGTCTGGTACGACGGCACCGACACCGACTGCGCCGGCAACAACGACTTCGACCAAGACGCCGACGGCTACATGCCGGACGAATCCACCTACGGCAGCGACTACAATAACTTCCTGAACGCCTTCCACGACGGCGTAGCACCCGCCAGCTTCGGCAGCGCCGACTGGGGCGACTGCCGCGACGAAGACAGCACCGCCAACCCCGGTGCCAGCGACACCTGGTACGACGGCGCCGACAGCGACTGCGATGGCCAAAACGACTTCGACCAAGACGCCGACGGCTGGATCCGTGCAGCGGACTCCGCTAGCTATGACATCTTCGTCGCCGAATGGGGCTACACCGGCGACACCCAGGTCGGCGACTGCATCGACACCGACGCCACCATCAACCCCGACATGCTCGAGTCTATCGACGACGGCATCGACACCGACTGCGACGGCGACGAAAACACGGCGCCGTTCGGCTACGCCGATCTCCTCTGGACAGCCCCCCGTCCGCCCGCCATCGCCGGAACCACCGGTCACTTCATACTGGTCTCCGCCGCAGACAACTTCGAGGGCAACGGCATCCCCAACACCAACGCTGGTGTGGCCCTCGCGTTCGAACGCACGGCCGGCGCCGACGCCGATTACTTCGATAGAGCCATCATCTGGCAGGGCCAGACCAGCGAAGACCCCATCGGCGAAGCGGTCGATGTGGTCGCATCAGGCGACAAGTTCTGGGCCAGCACGGTCTACACGCGCACCTCAACCGATCAGACCTTCCTTATCGCCAAGAGCTACAATTATCGCACCGCTGACAGCGAATACGTCAACGGCGCGACCGACGTGAGGACGGCTAACTCGTCCTACACGGCCACCAACGTCGACCTCCCCCTCGACAACGCCGACAACGCTTGGGCGTGGGCCACCGGTGGCGACCGGGTGCATGTGCTCCACGGCGACGGCACCTCCGGGTTGTACGACGGCGCAGAACAGAGCTTCATCGGCGCCGAGAACATCTTCATCAACAGCGCCAATAACAGCACCAGCACCGCCACGGCGTGCGATTCGGCAGGTTGCCAAACCCTGGCCGCCGACGGCGGCGCCATCACCGCCACAGTAGACCAAGACTGGAGCACAGACTCGTTCACCCACACCAGCTCGCACGACGGTATCTGGGTGCTCGCCCCATCCACCGGTCTCCTCATCGTCGACGGTAGTCAGACCCACCGCGTGCTGTCCAGTTTCCCTATCCTCCACGCCGACGCCATCCTGTACGACGGCCTGTTGTACATCGCCGCCGTGATCGACGATGGCGCCTCCCAAGTGATGATGTTGCACGGAGACCCGAACGCGGGAACCTTCGCCCAGACGATCTTCCCCATCAACGCCGACCGTACCCTGACGCCCACCGGGGTTGCCATCCACGCCGATGCCGATCGCATCATGCTGGCCATCTCCGCCGAAGACGGCACCGGCGACGACGCTGTAGGCTGGGCGTTCCTCGGTCACTAACGTCCGACGTTACGGCGCTGTCTCGACCTCTTCTTCAGAGGTATCGGCAGCAGCGGGCGCTTCTCCACGGATGGGAATGCGCGCCTCGGCGGCCAGGCCGTCGCTGTCTTCGGTCCACACGTACAGGCTGTTCGCGCCTTCCCACAGTTCGCTTTCCACCAAGAGCGTGGCCTTGCCTTTGCCGCCCGGTGACCAGGCCACTTTTCGGCCATGGGCGTACACCACGATGTAGTCCACAGCGCGGTCGTCGTGGACGATGATCGGAATCTGTAACGCCCCCATGGGCGCTGATACCGGCATATTGCTCTGCGTGATGTGCGGAGCGGACTTGGAGACCAGCGAGCCGTCGATGGGCAGCAACAGCGGCCAGTTTGCGAGGCGACCATTGCGCTCGTCGTACACCCGCACCTTGAGTGGAATTTCCGCGGGTGGGTTTTCGCCAACCTTGAGAATGAGGTCGCCGCGCATGCGATCGTTTGCGCCCACCACGGGCATCAAAACAGAAGAATCGACCAGCTCGACCGGAACGCCATCGGCCGGCCACGCGAAGCGCACTTCGACATCACGGAGGTCGGTATCGCTGTCGTTGATCACGGTGACCTCGGCCCGCCAGGTGCCATCGTGGTCGTCGACCAGCCGAGTGGTGAGCTGAATGTTTGGGACGGGGGTGCTCTTGGACGCGAGCACGTCGTTCCCCACCCGAAGAGAGGCTCGTTTGTCGGCCCTAAGCCTAATTTCGACGACATCTTCTCGTGGCCCGACCCCTGCGTCAAGGCTGAGCGCAGTTACGCCGACTTGCGTTTGGCCGGGCTGAACGGACCCCACCGGAATGACCATGCCATCCCACTGACTGGCCGACCAGCACGACAGCTCGACCAACGCGCGCGCCAACGGTTCTTCACCGCGGTTGTGCACGCTGGCCTTCACCATCAGCACGTCGGGCCGACCCTCCCAGGGCTCGACGGTGATGCGAACGTCCGCCTCCAGCATGGCTGCCACTTCTTCTTCGGCCGGCGACCAGTTCACGCCTTGGTGCTCCATCGCGGCCACCAATCGGCCCTCTTCCTCGACCCGGAGACCGCTCGTAACCTCGGCTAATGCCACCAGGGCGGCCTCGCGGGTGGGACCGACCGTCTGCATAAGCGCGCGACGAGCCAGCTCGAGGGGAAGATCGTCGAGGGCGCCATCGGCATCATTGACGGTTTGGTCGCGCACCCAGGGCACGATTTCTTCCCAGGGAGTGCGCTGTCGGGCCTCGTCCCAATCCGAGTAATGCAGACCGTCTTCGTCGACGTCGATGGCGCCGACCACAGCGTCCGGAACCAGTCCTAGATCGTGAATCTCTCGATCGTTTACCAATAAGTAGTGGGCAACCGTGAGCTTGAGTTCGGTGGCGTCGTCAAGGGGGTACAGCTTCTGCACCGACCCCTTGCCGTACGTACGGGTGCCCACCAACGCCGCGCGGTTCAGCTCGAGCAATGCCCCCGCGAGGATCTCGGCCCCCGAAGCCGTACGTTCATTCACCAACACGATGAGCGGTACATCGAGAGCCCAGCCGCCCGGGGTCGCGTCCATTCGCTCTTGGAGGTTCTGCACCCGACCGCCATTTCGACCCACCGTTCGCAGCAGCAATCCCTCTTCGACGAACGCGTCGGCGGCTCGGCCGGCCTCTTTCATGGAGCCGCCGGTATTCCCTCGAAGGTCGAGGACCAAGCCCCTCTTCATCGCGCCCTTTTCGTTCAGATCTGACAGCGCTAAACCCAGGTTGTGCACTGTCTTTTGGGAAATGTTTTCGATGTGAACATAGCCGACAACCCCTTCGAGTACGCGATGGTCCACGTTCGAGACAATCACCTCGGTCCGAGTAAAAGTAAGCTTCTTCTCTTTGTCTCCAGCCCCCTGGACGTGCACAAAAACTTCGGTACCCTTGTCACCGCGAAGACGTTGAATCGCCTGGTGGACAGGCATATTGGTGACTGGTTTGTCGTCGATGCGCAGGAGAATATCCCCCCGCTGCAGGCCGCCAAGATCGGCCGGCCCGCCAATCGACACGCTGGTGACGCTCAGCCCCTTCTCTTTCCACCGAAGATTGGCGCCAATACCCACCATGGTGCCTTTGAGGCGCACATCGAAGCGGTCGCGTACAGAGTCGGCCAGCAGCCGGCTGTACCGGTCGAGGGCGTCGGGAAGGCCCTTGAGGATGGCTAATCGCAGCTCGGCGTCGCCAAGCTCGTAGCCAGCGCCCTCGACCATCTTCTCGAGGTCGATGAGGGCCTGGGGTAGACCGTCCATGGAGGCCACGCTGATGCTGCCGATAGGCTTGCCACTGCCATGGATCAGATGAACGGTACTCCCGTCAGAATCGACCATGAGCCAGTGCACTTCGGCGCTCAATCGCTCGGCAGCGGCCTTCGACAGAGCAGCCTCGTTGAACTCTTCGGGCGCCAGATACAGCCGGTCGATCAGCCGCACCGAATTGGCGTAGGCCGTCTCGGGTGGCTCAGCCCAGGAAAGCGAGCTGATCAGGAGTGGAAGGAGCGCGAACAAGTGCATCTGCCCCGCAGTGTGACACGCTACCTGATGACTGTCACTGCAACAGCGCCTCAACCGACTCGTCGAGGTACAGTCCATCGAGGCAATCTCTGGCCCAAACCACGTCTTCCGAGGATAAGCGACGCAACAGTCGCACCGCGGATAGCTGCACCGGCAGCACATCGGACCACACGACCTCTTCGAGGAAGCGAAGGGCGGTGGCTTCGAGCTTGTACTTGGGTTTGGTGTCGAGCACGTCGCGACACGTCAAGCACAGCAGCGCCGCTCGTTCGGGATCGGGCGTCTCGTACACAGGCTCTACCTCGACTACCCCCAACGGTGAGCCACCGGTGCAGAGCTCGCAGACGTTACGGGCTCGCTTAGACAAGACCTTACCGAGGCCGGCCACTGCGGCTTTATGTGCGTGATGTGCATCGCGTCTACTGGCCATTTTTGCCTCCAGATAGGAGTCTACATGAGCTCGGGCAGCCAGCCCATATCGAACGCCAGTAAGACGAACACCGCGGTGAGGCCGTGCAGCGCGACAGGCAGCAGAATGGGCCAGTCTTGAAGCAGCGTCTCGTCGGGTGCGTCGCCTTCGCCCTTACTCTCGACCAGGTAGATGTACCGGAAGATGCCGTACAGCACGAAGGGAATGGTGAGCGTGAGCCACGGCGTGGGGCCCTGAACGGTATACAGCGAGTAGCAGAGCACGGTACAGCCGGTAACAATTGCCTGAAACTGCTCGAGCATTCCGGCGCTATATTCTTCTAGGTTCTTGCGGGTGCCGCCCTTGGCCCCCAGTCGAAGCAGCTCAGCCCGGCGCTTGTTGAAACCCAAGAACAATGCCACAAAAGCCGTGCACAGGAACAACCACGGGCTGACCCCTACCCCGATGGCCAGTGCCCCAGCGACGGCGCGCCACACAAAGCCGCTCGCCAAGAACATCACGTCGAGGATGACCTTGTGCTTGAAGTAGTAGCTGTAGGACTGCGTCGTAAGTAGATAGACTGTGGCGATACCCAGGAAGGGTAGATTCAACGAGTACGCCGAGGCAAATCCGGCGACCAGACAGAAGGCCATCAGCCCCCAAGCGACGGGAATGGGCAACGCACCGCTGGCGATGGGCCGGAACTTCTTCTTGGGGTGCTTCTGGTCCGCCTTGCGATCGAGGTAGTCGTTGAGAATGTAGCCACTGCTGGCCAACATACTGAAGCTGAAGATACCGACGGCCACGTTGATGACAGCGTCGAGCTCAAGGAACTTTCTCGAGAACACGATGGCCGCGAGCAGAAAGACGTTCTTGGCCCACTGCTTAGGGCGAAGCTGCTTGAAGGCGGCAATCGCTACGCTCACAGGCGTGTGGCGCACTTCGGGCGCGGCCGTTTGATCGGGGGTCACAGAATTCATCCGCGCACTCTAGCCTAAACCAAGGCCGCCGCCGACTACTCCTTGTCTTCAACCCGCTCGATGATGAAAATTCTCTCTTCTCCGGGCTGGGCATCGAACTCGCGAACAATGGGAGAACGGCCGCCGAGTTGAATCTCGATACGGTGCCGTTGCCCAGATTTGACGGGCACATCACCGCTGATTGCGTCGCCGTCGAGCATCACCGCGGTGCCTCGAGGGGCGTCCACAATGACCCGACTGGGCGCCTCTTTAGAAACCCCAGGTCGAACCCCCGCGAGCCAGCCAATCGCGGCCGTCGCCGCGCTGCCCGCCATGACGCCAAGCACCAACATCGACAGCGCGAGAATCCAGCCCAGCGAGCCGACGCCCCGTTTGCGGCGATGGCGACCGGTAGAGGACGTGCTCGATCGGGCTTTGGACACCTCTTTATCGCTAAACGCCCCGTTATCCGAACTCGTGCCGCCACTGGCGACGATGCCCGTACCCGTGGCCTCGACACGCATGCTATCGTCGAGGTTGAGGTTCTCGACGGTGGTGTCGAACGTGGGCGCCTTGCGACTGAACGCCTGCTGCGCGCCCACCGAGTCGTCGAGCCCAAAGCCGGACTCTTCAGTAGGGCGGATCGCGGTAGGGCCGTCGGCGCCAAATAGTCCCGACACCTTACGAATGATCGTGGGTGCATCGTCTTCGTCGTTTGCCCAGTCGGTGGGGAAAGCGTTGGGCACCATGCCCAGTCCCACCGGAGTTGGAGCTGGGCCCAGAGCGACGCGATGTACCAATCCGGTTGGGTCGTCAGCCTCGACATCCTGCTCGTTGATTTCGGTGACGGGATCCGTGCTCAAAGCGACGGGAGGACCCTCGATCCGGCCGGGCGCTGGACGAGAAGAGCCCCGTACCTGGGCATCTGGAAACAGGCGCTTTATGTACAGCGCCAGCGTGCTGTGCGTGAAGATGAAGCCCGCGTCGTGAAAGAACTTGTCGAGGGCCTCTTTGAACGCCGTGGCCGTGGCATATCGGTCATCGCGATTCACCTGCAGTGCGCGATCGACGATCGTCTCGAGGGTGAACGGTACCTCGGGATTAATCTCACTGATGGGGATATAGTCTCCGCTGCGGACCTTCTCGACCGTTCCAATTTCGTTATCGACGCGGAAGGGATGCTTCCCTGTGAGCATCTCGTACAGCACCACGCCCACCGTAAACAGGTCGGAGCGCTGATCGAGATCGCGGCGAGCCTCGGCCTGCTCGGGGCTCATGTAGTCGAACCGGCCCTTGACCTCGCCGGCGATGGTCTCCGCGGCCTTTAGGCTGGCCCGAGCGATACCGAAGTCGGTGAGCTTGACCTCGCCTTGAAAGCTGATCAGGATGTTGGGCGGAGACACATCGCGGTGGATGATGTTCAGCGCCACGGGACGTCCACCTCGCATCACCTGACGCTGATGAGCGTACTCAAGCCCCTTCAGCAACTCGATGGTGACAAACACCGAATGCGGCACCGGCAGACACAGACCTTTCTTGGTGACGCGCCGCAGCATGGCGCCCAAGTCGCGCCCGGGCACATATTCCATCGCGATATACCAGATGCCATCCACCTGTCCGAGATCGAGAATCTGCACAATATTCGCGTGGGAGAGCAGCCCCGCAACCTCGGCCTCATCCACCAACATGGCGATGTAGTCGGCATTCTGCGACATGTTGGGCAAAATTCGTTTGATCGCGAACGTACGCTGAAAACCGCCAATGCCCTCCAGCTTGGCTTTATAGATTTCCGCCATATCGCCGGTGGCGATGCGCTCCAAAATCTGGTACTTGCCGAAGGTCTGAATCGTGGTTTCCTACAGGTGTGACGAGGGACCAGCCCCGTCACGTCAGCGCCGTCGAGTCTCGTCTATGCCGCACACTAACGCAAATGCCGCGCCGCCTGAACCCCCGCCTCACGGATCCTCCCGTATGGCATGGGTCGTGACCACCCTGGGGCTGCTGTTGTGGATCGCCATAACGCTCGCGTCCTCCAGGATTGCGCCCAAGGTAGTTCAGATCGCTAACGACGTAGATCTCCGTTACGGCGTCACCTCTTCAATCTCGGAGCCCGAATGATCACACCGCCCCTGGCCGTCGCCCTCGCAGGATTGTGCACCGGTGCCGCCATCGACGCTTTCAACGGACGGCTGCCCAACTGGCTCACGTTTTCGATGACCGCGGTGGGCATCGCCATACACGCATCGTCGGGCCAAATCTCGTTCGCGCTCCTCGGCGTTGGGCTCGCGCTGCTGATCCACTTTCCCCTGTTCGCCCTCAACGTCGTTCGTGCCGGAGACGCCAAGCTTGTGATGGGCGCGGGGGCACTCATCGGCTGGCACGAAGTCATCGACCTCACCGCCTGGTACGCCTGCATCTACCTGCCCGTGGGGTTCGCCTTCCTGATCGCAAAGCGTCGGCTCGGAAATCTGGCCTCGGTTGCGCGCCACCAAGTGCGCCAAGCACGGGGGATTGTGGTGCCCCAACAGGACAAGCCAGAACTCACCATGTTGCGCACCGGCCCCATCATCGCGCTGGCCGGTATCATGGCGGTCTTCACAGACTGGTTCCACTTCGTCTAAACTCGTACCTCGGAGGATCGATGACACGAGCGCTCGCCATCGCATTATTGTTCTTAGGTAGCTGCGCCTACGTAACCAAGGCGGAGTTCGACGAATACTACGACGCCGACGGCGACGGCTGGCCCATCGGTGAAGACTGCGATGACAACAACAGCGACATCTATCCATTTGCCCCGGATCTCCGTGGGGATGGCTGCGATGCAGACTGCGGCGAAGAGCCCGATTCCGACGGCGACGACTGGCCCGACGCGGCCGACTGTGGGCCCAGAGACGCAGACATCCACCCCTGCAGCCCCAGCGAGTTCGAGGGCGATGGCATCGACTCGGACTGCGACGGGTTCGATACCAAACGCCCCGATACCTGCCCCCTCGCCGATCCCGATTTTGACGACGCGCCATCACTTCAATGCGGAGGAGACTCAAAATGAAGAAGCTTCTCTTTATGATGGGCGCGTGCAGTATCGCGGGTAGTGCCTACGCCCAATGCGAAGGCGATTGGAACAACGCCCGCGTGCTCCAGACCCTCGACGAGGCCGACGCATCCCTCGACAACGCCGACATCCCCGCCACGCAAAAGCTGCTGCGGGCCATCGCCTCGGGCTTCCCCTGCCTCGAAGAGTTGGCCCAAAAACCCACGCTCGGTCGGTTCGGGCGCACCATGGCACTCATGTCGTTCTTTGAACAAGACGAGATCGGCGCCGCCCGTTGGGGCACCATGGCCATGGTCACCGATCCAGAAGGCGAATGGCCCGTCCCCGAAGGCCATCCGCTAATGGACATCATCGCCGAAGCCGAAGAGCCCGTGATGGGTCGTGCCAGTGGCGGCCTCATCGTCCCCGATAAAGGCGCCGTGTTCATGAACGGCACGCTCTCATTGGTCCCCGAGGGCCTCTCCGAGGTGCCCTATTTGGTGCAGATCTTCGACAAGAATGGCTTCCCCGGCGACAACTTCTGGCAAGACGGCGCGGCGTTCAACGAGCGCTTGATCGATCCCGAGGGCGATGACCTCACGCCACCCAAATGGTACGACGCCGAGTCCAAGCCCCTCTCAGCCAGCGACGAACGCGAACCTTTCAAGGCTGAGAAGCCGCCCAAGGTCAAGAAGGACCGCGAGCCATTCCCCATCCTCCCCATCGCCATCAGCGGTGGATTAGGCGCAACGTCGGCCGTTACCTACATGCTCGCATCCGGAGCCAATGCCAGCTTGGTCGACGCCACCACCTCCGCCGGGCTCACCAAGTCCCGCTCCACGGCCAACAGCATGGTGATGATCAGCGGCCTCACCTTCGCTGGCGCCATTGGCGTGGGCATCGGTGGCGTAATGGTCAGCACCACGGGCAACGGCTTCCTGTTCAGCGGCCGCTTCTAGGCGACTCCTGCAGTCCCAAATCGTTCGGCGCTGCCTTCGGACAATCAGCCCACGAGGTTGCGCCCGATCGCGGTCCCCATCGCCATAGTAGTCAGCTGCGGGTTCACGCCCAAGCTGGTCGGGAAGATCGACGAATCGGCCAAGTATAGCCCCTTGACGCCATGGGCCTCACCGGTTGGACCAATCACCGAGGTGGCGGGGTCGACCCCCATCCGACACGAGGCCATCGGGTGACTTGCGTACGTGATGAAGTCCGTGACGGTGGTGGGTTGGAGCGCTTGGGCGAGGGACTCAGCGGTTTTGTGTTTACCCACGCCGTGCACCGGCGCCGACAGCTCGATGGCGCCACCCGCCAGCAGCACTTGAGCGGTCACGAACATGCCTTCCTTGATGCGCTGGAGATCGTCGGGCAGCAGATCGTAGTGGATGAGGGCCTGCCCATCGGACGTGGCCGAAACGCTGCCCTCTCCCTTGTCGCTGACCATCACCAGACAGCCGCTATACCCACTCAAGGTCTTGATGGAGGCCTTGGCTTCGAGTCCGGCGCGCGCCACCAACATCATCAGCGCGGCCGGCGGCACCGACATGGTATGCGGCAATACACCTGGCATATCTGGATGCTCGAACCAAGCGCCCTGGGTGGCACCCTTCCACATGTTGATCGGATAGTCGCACCGTCCCAGCACCGCGCTGCCCGGGTGAACGTGCAGCCCCTTACCAGTAGCGGGACCCAGCTGGCTCGCCAGCCCCGCGTGATGCAATAGGCGCGGGGTGCCAATACCACCGCACGACACCACCACCAGGTCGGCCTCGATGTTGAGTCGCCCAACCACTTCGCCGGTGTCGGGGTGGCGAACTTCGCCCGAGACGCCCGTAGCCCGACCGTTGGTGACCTCGATCCGATCGACCTTGATGTCGGCCTGGATGGTGGCGCCTGCCTTTCTCGCCATCGGTATTAAGTTACGATCAACACTGGCCTTTCCACCCGATGGACATCCGTAGTTACAGATGCCACAGCCCACGCAAGACGGCGTGTTCCGACGGACCAGACCACCGGGCCAACCCATGGCCTTGACACCCCGAACGATGAGCTTGTTGTTCTCGCCCGCAATGGATTCGGGGGTTGTAGCCACGCCCAGTAGCGCTTCGAGGTCGTCGAAGATCGGCGCCAGATTCTGGGGGCGATATCGATCGTCTCCGCCAAGTACGTGGGTCCAACCTGACAAGACGTGATCGGGTGTGCGGAAGCAAATGGCCGAGTTCACCAGGCTGCCACCTCCCACACCGCGACCGGCGGCGATGGGCATCATCTTGCGCCCACGGGCCACCATCGCACCACCCTCTTGCATATGGTACCGATTGGTGTGAGCCATGTTTGGACGAAAGTTGCTCTGTGCGGGGCCTTCTTCGAGGATCCAGACCGTCTTACCCGCCTGGGCGAGCACCCGCGAGATGGCCGCCCCACCGGGTCCCGAGCCAACGACCACCACTTCAGTCTTTATGGTTTGTTCGCCCGATACCGCCGTATAGTCGCGTAAGGTCATCGGCCGTATCCACAGCGGTAAAGGGGTTTGAAGAGGTGCACGACATCGGGATGGGTGGTCCAGCCGACGCCCATGAGCACCATCACGCCAGCGACCGCATCGCGGATGAGGTACACCGGCGAGTCCATCCAGCCGGTGAGCACGGCGGTGCGGGTGGCCAGCGGCAGCGTCTGAAAGTGACCCAGGTGGGTTAGAACCGTGAGGGCGTCAAGCGCGTGCAGTAACAGCTTGAGCTCGCGTCCAGTTTGGTCGGTCATGGCGTCGACGCAGTCGTCGAAGAACGCGCCCAAGTCAGCGTCGGACCCCGAGAGTGCCGGCACACCACCCGGCGGCATCCAAGCCTCGGCCATGGACTGTACAAAGCCATACTCCTCTTCGGACAGTGCTTTTAACCCCTGCTTTGCAGGACGATCGTACCATCGCCACGCCGTTGTGCCGGCTGCGAGGCCCCCGACAACGGGCACGGCGGCGGCGGCGGCCAAGATCTGACGTCGGGTGATCTTCACGGCATCACTCCGGTGTCCTGCGCGTCGACCTGCGTGGGCTGCCGCTGAGCGGCCACGAACCAGCCGTCAGCGATTGCCTTTCGAAGGGCGCTTTCTGAACCCCAGATGGCGTGACCATCGTCGGTCAGCAACACGCGCTCGGAAGCTTTGGCGTCGACGAGCAGCTGGTTGACCATACCAATGGCCTGACGCGACCCACCATAGGCGTCGTTGGTGAGCGCCCGCAGACGCTGTCCATCCCGCCACACAAACACCTCGGGGCTGGGCCCGGGCGAGTCGGCCTGCAAGACGACCGCTGAGCGCCCCCCCACCCACAACGGGCGGAGTGCGGGAATTTGAGCCGCCAGTTGGTGAACAATCTGGCGGCTGTCCCGGCGCCACACCTGCCAGATGCCCTGTTCGGACTGGGTCATCCACTGGGCTGCGGTGACGGGTGGCGCCTTGGAGTCTACGGCTTGGGGACGCTCGGCCAGCAGACCGCGATCGACCAAAGCCTGTGGTAACCCTGCTGTTCCGGCGTCCTGCCACTGGGCTCGGACCGCCTTCCAGCGCGGCAGCTCGTCGAGGTCGGCACCATCGAGGATGCCATCGACTGCGGCGCCCGCACCAGACAGCGTCGAGGCACAGGCCAGGCCCCGTTCGTCGCTCAGATCGCCCACCGCGGCCGCTAGGAGGCAGGCCGAGAGCGCCTCGTCGACGGTGGATCGGTAGGCGCCGAACCGGTCGTACAGGGCCGAGAGATCAACGTCTTCGGACCGCACTACTTCGGTGAGGTTCACTAGCTTCGACTGTCCTTCTACGCAGGCGTAGTGCGTGGGGTCGTCGACGCAGGCCGTGGCCAGTCGGGCCTGACTGTCGGTGTCCGTTTGGCGGAACAACGCGAAGGCCAAGCCGGCTCGTTGATCGTCTGGGGCGTTGGCGAGGGCGGTCTTAATCGACTTGGCAGCTCTTGGATCAGGGAAGGCCCCGGCCACCAACCGGGCGTGATGGCCGTGTAGATCCGACTGGTGCAACCGGAGCAGCGCAGCCTGGAAAGCCCGGTCGTTCGCCTGGGGTCGCATCTGCCGTTCCTGACCAGCAAACCAGTCTAAAACGGCAATATCGGTCGCATTTTCATCGAGAAAATACGGCCCGTATCTGGGAAGCGCGCAGCTGCCTGCCACATGCCAGAGCGTATCGGCCTCGACAGCCTCGGGGTGCTCGGCCAAGTGCTCGAACAGGTGGTCACACAACGCGGGCTGGGGTGCACAGCCGTCGAGCAGCAGGTTCACCCACCAGCTCTCCGGATTGGCACGAAGCGCTGTAAAGACTGCATTATTGTACGTTTTATCGTGCCCCGAACACAATCGTTGCTGCAGCATGTCTCGGGTATCGGCCGGCAGCTGCATCGGGTCGGGCGGCAAGTCGGTCGCATAGTCGGGCATCGTCTGCGGCGCCGAGGTGACCGGTTGCGTCCAGATGACCTCGTCACCGTCGAACCCGTCGTCAACAGGGACTGTGGGCCAAAGGGATTCCGACAGGCCGCCACAGCCCAGAACGAGGAAAAGCAGCGGCGCGCCACACATTAGAACTCGTAGGCGAGGCGGGTCTGCAACGTGAAGAACTTGCCCTTGGGGTTCAGGCCGGCGGCCTCGAGGGGCACGCGGTCGGTGATCTTAGCGGCACCCCCTTCTAGGGCGAGTAAAACGTGTTTTTGCAAGCGATGCTTAATGCCGAAGTCCACTTCCCAACCGAGGGTATCGGAGGTTGCCTGTAGCGTACTCGGTAGGTTGCAGTCGCCCTTATCGGAGTCGCGGCAGCGGATGATGGCGCCATCGGGACGGTCGGGCCAAGCGGTGAGGAAGCCCGCCACCAGCTCCCAGTCTTCGAGGGGATAGACGTGGGCCGTGGGGAAGATGTAGCGGCTGTTGTACACGCCACCCTTGCTCCACAGACCACTGGCCTCGGAGGTCCACAGCTGCGAGGTGACCCGCGACAGGACTTCTTCGTACATGATCAGGCCGACGTTGTGGTCGGGGTGCAGCGGACGACCGGTGAAGTCGCCATCGGCAGCGTTGTCATCGCCGCTGGCATATCCGTGCTCGAACGAGACCTTGTAACTAGGCTTTTCGTAGCCTGTCCGACCCACGTAGCCCCAGATATTCGCCTTCTTGGCGAGGGGGTCGGGGTTGGTGGGGTCGATGGAGCCCTGCAGCGCGATGGCCCGGGTGTCGCCGGTGATGCGGATGCCCTCGAACTCGAGGAACACGTTGTGCGCCTTGGCCTTAATGTATGCGTCGACGATGAGCACCGAGCTGTCGGTCTCGGCCTGCTTGCGGTCGACCACCCACGTGCCAATGGTGAGATCGTTGGTGCCACCCAGGTAGTTGACGTCTTCGCCTCTGTAGGCGAGCACGTACACCATCTGCATGACGTCGTCGTTTTGGTCGGCCCACCAGTCTTGGCCACGGTCGGAGGCCAGGAACTCGTCGTCGGTGTAGCTGTGGTCCAGATCGGTGGTGCCGTCGCCGTCCGGGTCGCACGTGCGACTGTAGTCGTCATCGACGCCCTGGACCAGACCGGGGCTGCACTTGAATCCGTAGTACTGGGTGAGCGGGTCTTCGACCAGCCGGTCGACCGCCACCGCGGCGATGAGCGGAATGCCTGAGTCTTCCTTGCCGGTGATCTTTTCGTAGATCGCCAGGGGTCGGGTGGCGAACAGAATGCGGTCGTTGGTGCTGCCGTAGTGCTTCTCGCCGAACGTCTGGTCGAATCCCTCGCCGTCGTTTGCGAGCAGGCCCATGCCCCATTGGGACGGCTGCCGCCCCACGCGCAAAATGCCGACGGGAAGGGTGACCTCCATCCAGGCCCGGCTGATGTTCACGCTGCCGAAGTCTTGGCCGGTGAGGTTGGTGTTGCTGGGTGTGTCGGCGAACAATGCGGTGCTGCCGAGGGACATATTGTCGCCGAGAATGGCGTCGTCGAGCGCGCGAACCTCAACAAAGGCCTTGGCGAGGTCGTTGTAGTTGAACGTGGGCCGCAACCACAGGCGCTGCTGCATGTAGCGGGCGTCGCCCAGGTAGCTCTTGCCTTCGGTCTGCGAGGAGAAGAGGTGGTTGAAGATGTAGCCGCGAACACGGTAATGCCCCTCGACGCCGTACTCGATCTTCGTCGGTTTGATGCGCTCGAGCTGGGTGCGCGCGAGCTGCTCTTGGAGGTCTTCGAGGGCGACCTGTTGAGCGGCGAGGACTTCGGCCTGGGCGGCCATCTGCGCCTGGAGCGACTCGAAATCTGGACCTGGCTCGGGCGGAGAGACCGTGTGCGAGGGGTGTGCTTCGGGCGCTTCTTCAGCCTCGGTGACGTTGTCTTCTGCATCCGCTGGCCGAGTGACCGTGGGCCCATCGCTGGGAGGCGTCACCGTCTTGTCTTGAGCATAGGCGGGAAGTGCCAAAGCACAAACCAATCCGATCGCTGTAAACCGCTTCAAGAGTTCTCCTAGGTCGATGGTCGACGCTCAAGACTAGGTCGGCATGATGCCGGTCATAGGGGTGGTGGTCGTACCCGTGGTGGTGGTTCCCGTGGTGGTGGTTCCCGTGGCACCCGCGCCCACTTCGCAGGCGTTGCCGTACTTCACGCCATCGCCGTAGCCCGAGTACACGTTCGAGATGTTGATGCTGTCGGCTTCGCTTACGACGAGGGTCGCGCCCAGAAGCTTGAGCTCACCGCCCACTACGCCGTACAGCTCGACCCGAAGGACTCCCGGAGGCACGTTGGCGGCAATCCACAGGCCATCTTCGCTGGTCCACCGCTGGTCGCGGTCGGGGAAGGACTCGGTGAAGTAGTGGATGGATACGGTGTCGGGAACCTTGCCATTCTCGTCGTAGACGATGACCTGGGCGCCCTCGATCTTGCCGATGTCAACGTCGCTGGGCAGGCCGGCGTCGCGCATGATGTCGTAGGCTGTACCTGCGATAATCGCCTTATCGACGTCAACGGTGAGGCCGAGCATCGAGGGAATCAGCTTGTAGGTGATGTCGGAAACCGACACAAAGAGCGCGTCGTCAATCACGCCGTCTGCCTCGGGGGAGTAGCTGTGGTGGCCCTTGTAGGTGCGCTTGGCGCGGGAGGGGTCACCGTCGACCCGGTACACCATCATCTGACAGGACTTGGCCGCCATGGACACCGCACCGTTCACGTCGCTGACCGTGCTTTGGTCGGGGGTGGCGGTGACCGCGTCGACAAACCAGAGGTCGACGCTGCGGTCGGGCTCGAGGGTGTCTTCTTGAAAATCCTCGACCGTGGCTTCGACGGACAAGTCGCCGGCCGCAATGACCGTTTGAGTGAGCCAGGGGGTGTCGGCCCAGACGTTTCCGCCGTCGGGAAGACCGGTAAAGTCGCCGGTAACGCTGACCCCTTCTGTGTCGACGAAGATGAACTCGCTAAAACGACCGTCTTCGATGGCGCTAATTCCACCAGAGTCGTCGCCTCCGTCGTTGCCACCACAGGCGAAGAGAAGAGCGACGAAGGGCAGGAATCGGATTGCGGACATGGAGTCTCCTAGCGGATGCGGCGGCCAATATGAGTCCGGCCTCGCGCGCTGTCAAGATACCGCAACCAAGCGACCTGTGCTGGCACTCCTTTCGCCGTATTCCAACGCACCCACTCGAAGAGCCCCTTGCGGCTCTGCACACCTCATTGCATCCATCGCTCGAACCGATGTTGTGCAACCGCCGTTGAGGATCCCTGCCGACCGCACCAAATCTCGGCGGTTGCGCTCATTCCTACGCGCTAGAAGTCATCGTCTCCGATCCAACACTGGGCGTAGACGCACGCAGGCTGTACACTCCGGCCGCGCCATCCGGAGTTCCCCATGCTGCTCCTGCTCTCTCTTTTCGCCTGCGTCACCGACGAGTGGCAAGAATCCGTCCCCGCCCCTGTCGTCGCCGGTTCGCCCAATGTGGGCGCCGCCGAAGGCTACCTGCGGCTGCCGCTCGGCACCGGATTAGGTGGATTCACCGCCCGCTGTCAGTGCCTCGGGCACTGGTCTAACCAGGATGACCGCGACTCCAACTACATCGTAGATTTCGGGCCCAGCACGGGCATCCAGACCTTCCCGCAGATCAAGGTCATCTGGATTGAGAACGGCGACGACCACTTGGTTCTCACCAAGACCGACTCCATCTACAGCTTCGACGGTCTCGTCGACGACCTCGAAGAGAAGATTGGCGCCGCCACCGGACTCGACCTCGAAGGAAAGGTGATTCACACCACCAACCACAGCCACAGCTCGTGGGGCTCCTTCAGCCAGGCCATCCCGTTCTACCTGGGCTCCGACAAGTACAACGCCGAGAACGGCGAGCGCTTCAGCCAGCAAATCACCGACGTCGCCATCGACGCATTCGACAAGCTTCAGCCCGCCAAGATTGGCATAGGCTGGGACAAGGACTGGGATCCGAACGACCAAATCTACAGCGATCGTCGCGGCATCAACAACGAGCTGCGCCCCTGGGGCGACGACAGCCCCGACTGGGTCGGCAAAAAAGATCCCTACTTAGGGGTGATGCGCTTCGACACGATGGAAGACAAGCCCATCGCCATGCTGTTCAACTACGGCATGCACGGCATCATCCTCGACGCCGACAGCCCCATGGTCAGCGGCGACAGCGGACTGCACGTCGAGATGGCCGTCACCGAGGCCTTCGCCGAGATCTCCGACGAGCCGGTCATCGCCATGTTCACCCAGGGCTCGGGCGGCGATCAATCTCCCCGCGGCGTCCAAGACGACTACGCCCGCCTCGAGAGCGTCGGCGAGCTGGCCGCACCCCGCATCCTCGACCTGTGGAGTCGGGTGCCCACCAGCGCCGACGACATCCGCCTCGAGACCGCCAGCCGGTCCATCCCCACCCACCCCACGCAGATCCGCGTCACCCGCGGCGGAACCGTGGACTGGAGCTACCTGCCCTTCGACGCCGAGGCCAAGGCCGACGACATCGTCTACAACGAAGACGGCACCCTCAGCTCTCCCTTCGACGAGTTCAACTCCCAGTTTGGGCACGCCTTCTGTGGAACCGGCGATCTCGACTTCCCCATCGGCAAGCTGGACTCCAACGTGTGGCCCTACTCCAACTGCATGGACGTCGAGCTGATCAGCCGCCTGCTGCTCGTGTTCTTCGAACTCACCGAAGAAGAGATGCCGCTGCCCCTGCCGTCCACCCTCAAGGCCGGCACCACCGCCACCCGCATGGGCCCCATTCCCGTCCTGAAAGAAGACGGCACCACCACCACCGAAGAGCTGCTGCTGGGCTTCCTTCCCGGCGAAGCCACCTCCATGTACAACGAGCAGTTCCGCCGGCGGGCCAAGGCCGAGCAGGGCTACGACAACGCGCTGATGATCTCGTACAGCCAAGACCACGTCGGCTACCTGCAGATCCCCGAAGATTTCCTCCTCGGCGATTACGAGGCCGACATCGCGTTCTGGGGCCCACTGGCCGGCGAGCACGTCCTAGAGGGCATGCTCAACATGATCGGTGAGGTGCTGGCCACCGATGTGCACGAAGACCCCGATCCCCTCGGCAGGTTCTCGCGCACGGCCTACCCAGAAGCGCCCATGCCCACCCTACAGCCGGACATCACCCCCGAGGCTGGAACTGCGCTCACCGAGGTGCCCGAGTACCTGTGGACGCCCCTCAGCATCGAGCCCGACCTGGTGTTGCCGGCCCAAGTGCCCCGTGGCCAGCAAGTACTCCAGTTCGCCTGGATGGGCGGAGACCCCGGAATCGACAACCCTCAAGTGACTATCGAACGCCAAGATGGCGGCGCCTGGGTTGCACTCACCACGCCGTCCGGCCGCCTGATCGACGAGGGCAAGCCCGACATCGTCTTGGGCCACACCCCCCTGCCGCTCTCGCCGGCGACCGCGCCACAAACCCACACCTACTGGGCTGGATGGCAGCCGGTCAACAACAGCAAGAACCGCATGGGTTTGCCCCTGGGAACCTACCGATTCCACGTCACGGGAACCACGTATATCGGCGGCAACGAGACCTACCCGTGGACCGGTGAGTCGTACGAGGTCACCTCCGACGCGTTCGAGATCGTGCCCGCCGACCTCGACGTCGCCTTCGACGGCATCACCCTCACGGCGGCCATGCACGCGCCCAACCGGGGCTACCGGCTCATCCATATGGACGGTGATTACCGCGGCGATAATCCCATCCAAGGGCCGGTCGAGGTCCACATCAACGCGCCCAGCGGAGACGTGAACCTCAACCTCGATCCCGTCAGTGAAAACCTGCGCAGCACGCTCAGCGGAGACGTTCCCTCCGACGCCACCTTCATCGAAGTGGTCGACGCCCAAGGCAACATCGGAACGTGGTCCCTGTAGATGGCCGACCGCTTCATCGCTGTCTCGGGCAACATCGGCGTCGGTAAGACCTCGCTGGTGTCCTACATGGAACAAACCTGGGGCCTTCAGCCCGTCTACGAGCCCAACGACGACAATCCTTACCTGGACGACTTCTACAAAGACATGGACGAGTGGGCATTCCACAGTCAAATGTGGTTTCTGTCCAAGAAGTTTCGCCTCCACCAAGACCTCGATGCGCGCCCCGGCGTACTCGTACAAGATCGAACCATCTACGAAGATGCAGAGATCTTTGCGACAGCCTTGCATCAAGGCCGGCAAATCTCGAAACGCGACTGGGAAACTTATCAAGAGCTATATCAAGCGATGAAGAATTCCCTGCGGCCACCCGACCTGATGATCTACCTGCGTTGCCCGGTCCGCACCATTCGCAAGCGCATCAAGCAACGGGGCCGCGAGAGCGAGCAGAACATTCCCGTCAGCTATCTTCGCCGTTTAAACCGTCTTTATGAAGACTGGATGTCCGGGTGGGACGCGTCGCCCATTCTGGTCTGGGAGAGCGACAAGATGGACTACCTCTCCGACATGGTAGACCGTTTAGAGTTCCACAAAGCCATGAAGCCCTTTGTCGGCGAGCCTTGACGAATGGTGGATTAAGGGACTAAATTCCGCCGCGCATCTCTCTAGGTGGAACCGCGATGAAAGTCGTCTGCGACAATTGCCAAGCCGTATACAAGATCCCCGACCACAAGCTCACCAAGCCAGTGAATCGGGCCACTTGTCGTAACTGCGGCCACCGCATGCTCATTCCCAAGCCTAAAGAGGGCGCCAATCCCGAAGAGCGCACCCTGGTCACCGCCGTTCCGCCGACGCCGGCGCCGGCAAAGCCCCGTTCCGAGGGGCCTGCGACCACGCCCATAAACGACGAGCCCGAAGCAACGCTGACCGGCCGGCCGCCCGAGATGTCCTCGAAAGACGACGTTCAGGTGTTCCCCGGCACACCGATGCCCCCAACGGGGCGCACCGACGGCCCGTCCACAATGGACACGGTCACGGCGAAGCCTCCCGAGGCCCCCAAGCCGATGATGGCGCACAGGCCTTCGACGGCGCCCAAGCCCATGCACACCCCTACCCCGGCTCCCGTCGCATCCAACCCGGTGTCTGCGTACGATCCCTCCGGCGATCTCACCTGGGCGATGTTCGGCAGCGCCATAGGCCTGTTCGGTGCGGTCACCTTGGCCGTGGCCAGCTACATCCCCAACCCCCTCTACTCCACCATCGTGATGGGGCTAGGCATCGCGATGTCGGTCGGCGGCGGTTTCACCACCCTGCTCATCCTGATCAGCGGCGGGCGAGGCCAGAAGGCCGCCTACACCGGCGCGTCGGTGGTCGGCTCCGGCATGTTGGCCTTGGCGTTCGCGCTGATCCTGGTCAGCGGTCGCTACGCGGCCTACACGCTGCTCCAAGACGCAGAGTCCATCTCCTTTGGCGACGCCCCCGAGGCAGCCCCCACAGGCGATGACGGTCCCAGTCTCGCTGCGATCGACGCACCCGACGAAGAGCCCACAGACGGCGAAGAGCCCACAGACGGCGAAGAGCCCACAGACGGCGAAGAGCCCACAGATGGCGAAGAGCCCACGGACGGCGAAGATGGTGTCGCCGACGCTGGCGAAGAAAACGTCGAAACCGCGGCCGCTCCCAGTCCGCGGCCAAGCCCACGTCCAAGTCCCAGTCCGCGGCCAAGCCCAAGCCCCTCCAGCGCACCTGCGCCGGCTCCGGCACCTCGCCCCGCGACTGCACCCGCACCGGCCCCCGCACCCGTAGCCCCTCCTGCGTCCTCTGGCGTGTCCATGGACGTGCTCCACGTGATGTTGTCCAACAATCTGGGCGTCAAGAAGTGCTTCGTGCCGATGTTTAAGTCCGGCAACATCGCGCCGCGCATCGACGTCCGCATAGAACTTCAGCCTACCGGAAACGTCTCGTCTGCCTCAGTCCGGCAAGCCGAATACCAAGGTTCCAACTTAGAATCCTGCTTGGGCGCGGCCATCGGGGCCATCGCGTTTCCGCCGTATGCCGGCGCGCCACAGGCCATCACCTACCCCTTCGTTCTGAAGTAGCGCCCGTAGACGGACAACCTCCTGACCACAGGAAAATCGCACAGCCCCAGCCTACCGGGTTAGCAAGCGCACCGTGCGGCCCAGATGGCCGCCCCAGGAGCGCTCGTGTATTTCAGAAATATCGCCATCGTCGCCCACGTTGACCACGGTAAGACTACCCTAGTGGATGGTCTTCTCAAGCAGTGCCATGTCTTCCAAGAACACGAAGAGACCGTCGAACGCGTCATGGACTCCGGCGACCTCGAGCGCGAGCGCGGCATCACGATCACCTCGAAGAACACCGCTGTCAACTACGGCGGCATGCGCATCAACATCATGGACACCCCCGGACACGCCGACTTCGGTGGCGAGGTCGAGCGCGTGCTCTCCATGGTCGAGGGCGCCCTGCTCATCGTCGACGCGGCCGAGGGCCCCCTTCCCCAGACGCGCTTCGTGCTCCGCAAGGCCATGGAGAACGACCTCAAGATCTTCGTGTGCATCAACAAGATCGACCGCCAAGACGCCCGTGCCGAAGAGGTCCTCCAAGAGATTTACGACCTCTTCATCGACCTCGACGCCGACGAAGACGTTCTCGAGTTCCCGGTCATCTACGCCGTCGCGCGCGACGGCCTGTGCGGCCTCGATCTCAACGCCCCCATGACCGACCTCAAGCCCCTGCTCGACACCATCATCTCCTACGTGCCGCCGCCCCCCGTCGCGCCCGAAGGCTCTCCGCCCCAGCTCTTGATCACCAACCTCGACCGCGACCCCTACATGGGCCGTCTGGCGCTCGGTCGTCTTCGCGGTGGCACCCTCAAGAAGGGCCAACAGGCCGTGTGGTTCGGCGAGAACGGCGAGAAGCGCGTCAAATTGCAGATGCTGTACCACTGGCGTGGACTCAAGCGCCACGAGCAAGTCGAGGTCATTCCCGGCGACATCGTCGCCGTAGCCGGCATCGACGGCATCACCGTCGGCGATACCATCTCCGCTGGCGAAGACGCGGCTGCCCTGCCCCGGATCACGGTCGACGAGCCCACAATCGGCATGACGATCAGCATCAACACCAGCCCCATGGCCGGTCGCGAAGGCAAGTTCCTCACCGGGCGTCAGATCGCCGACCGTCTCGAGAAAGAGCTGCTCTCCAATGTGTCGCTGAAACTCGAGCCAGGTGAAACCTCCGAGAGCTTCCGTCTGTTCGGTCGAGGCGAGCTGCAGCTCGCCATCCTCCTCGAGCAGATGCGCCGCGAGGGTTTCGAGATGTCCGTGTCTCGCCCCCAGGTTGTCTTCAAGGAAGTCGACGGCGAGACCCTCGAGCCCTTCGAGGAAGTCAACCTCGACGTCCCCGACGACTCCGTGGGCACAATTACCCAGCGCATGGCCGGACGTAAGGGCATCATGCTCGACCTCAAGCAAGACGGATCGGGCCGCGCCGCCCTCGTCTACCGCATTCCCACCCGCGGCCTCATTGGCTTCCGGGGTCAGATGCTCACTGACACCCGCGGCGAAGGCATCATGAACGCACTCTTCGACGGCTGGGACACCAAGGTCCCCGACATCCCTCGTCGTAAGCACGGCTGCCTAGTCTCCGACCGCACCGGCAAGACCTCTTCGTACGGTCTGTACCACCTCCAGCCACGCGGCACGCTGTTCGTCGGCGCTGGCGTCGAGGTCTACGAGGGCATGATCATTGGCGAGAGCGCCAAGAGCAACGACCTCAACGTGAACGCGGCCAAGGCCAAGCAGCTCACCAACATCCGGTCGTCGGGCGCCGACGAGAAGACGGTCCTCACCACCTGTCGCAAAATCACCCTCGAGAACGCGCTTGAGTGGATCGACGACGACGAGTGGGTCGAGATCACGCCCGTCAGCATTCGTCTTCGCAAGAAAATCCTCAAGCAGAACATGCGCGGTATTCGCCGCTAGATACTTTCTGCCCCCAACCAACAACCACTTCTGACCTCACGGTGTCTGCGGTGGCTTTTTTCGTTTGATTTAGCGTAAACTCACCTAGATTGAACCCGTCTGGGAGCCACCATTTCTTCTGAAGATACCATTCATCTATCTGAAACAGAGCGACTGCGCGCTGATGTACTCGCGCTGAGCTGCGAAGTGCGGGCGCTAAAAGCAACCGTACCCAAAAATCAATACGAGACCCTCTCCGGAACCTGGACGTTAGACTTGGCCAACAACCAGCTCGTCTGGTCCGCCAACACCTACCGAATCTTTGGTCTCACCCCCGACATAGAAGACTTGTACGACACGTCCCTGAACGCCGTCCATCCCGACGACCGCGACAGAGTTCGTCAAGCGGATCGGGTGGCCATGTTCGGCCGCAACCCTTACAAACTCGATTATCGAATCATCCTTCCAGACGGCGAAGTGCGGCAAGTATATCAGAACGCTGAGGTGCTTTTCGATGCAAATGGCTCCCCCATCCGAATCATCGGAGCCATCGTCGACCTCACCGAGCACCGCGTCATCGAAGCCGATCAAGCCCACGCACGTCACCTCAAAGCCATCAAAGGCCTAGCTGGCGGAGTGGCCCACGACTTCAACAACTTGCTGGGCGCCATCCTGATGACCACCTCCATGGCCCTCGAAGACCTTGCGTCAGACACCGAGATCTTCGAAGACCTCGACCTCATTCAGCAAGCGGCCAAACGAGGCGCCGCGCTGGCGGGTAAGCTGCTGTCGTTGGCGAAAAAACAACCGCTCAGCCCCAAACAGTGCACCGTGGGTCTGGTCATCGACGGCCTGCAAACACTCTTAAAAGACCTGGTACCAGCGCACATCACCCTCGAGGTCGACATCGACGCCGAGGCACGGGTTCATGTCGACGAAACCCAGATCCAGCAGGCCCTGCTCAACCTATGCATCAACGCCATCGAAGCCATGCCCGACGGTGGCGTCTTGCGAATCACCGCCAAAGCCCTTTGGATCGAGAAAGGCGAGCTGGCTTGTGTAGAGGGTCCGTACGTTCGCATCGAAGTCTCGGACAACGGCGAGGGTATGGCTCCCGAGTTGCTCGCCGACGCATTTCAGTCCTTCTTCACCACCAAAGCCAAGGGTACAGGCTTCGGGCTGGCGACCGCGCACGGCATCACCCGCCAGCACCACGGCGACATACGTGTGACGTCCACCCTGGGTGTTGGCTCTCGCTTTTCGATGTTCCTTCCAAAGTTGTCAGCCCTACATCAGAACTTAGATGAGCAGGAGGTCACCGACAGCCCCCTGGCCGGCTCCGCGTCGGTACTTCTAGCCGAAGACGACCCCACCCTGCTGCACCTCATCACTCGAATTCTCCAGAGCGCAGGCTATCAGGTGCAGGCGGTGCTGAATGGACAAGAGGCGGTCGAGGAGTTCGAACGGAAAAACGGTGCGTACGATATCGCTGTTTTTGATACGCTTATGCCCGTGTTGGGTGGTGTCGACGCAGCCAAACAGATCCGCAAGATCAAGCCTGGTCTACCCATCCTGTTTTGCTCTGGATACTCGGTGCAGCTGGTCGACGACGAAATCCTCAACGCCCCGCAGACCGGTTTTCTGGCCAAGCCCTTCGAGGCGAATGCCCTGTTGCTCTCCATTCACCAGACCCTCGCTTAGCCAATCCTGCGGCTCCCAGTTGACTGAACGGCCCCTCATTTCCGGCTGCAACGCCTTGCATGCGCATAAGTAAATCGTTATGCGCATGACCGAAGCCGGGATGCACGATGCCAGCCGAACAACACCAACGAGATGCGCGCCTCCGACTGCTCCGCCAATGGCTGAACCGCCGTCGGGTCACTAGTCAGTCTTCGCTGGTCAAGTTGCTCCGCGAGCGCGGACACGATGTTACGCAATCCAGCGTTAGTCGTTACTTATCCGCACTCGGAGCCCTCAAGCGCGAGGGCACCTATCAGCTGCCCGCGCCCACGGAAGTTCAACGTCCCCAGCTCGATCCATCGTTCGCGCGAATCATCCGCTCGTCCCCAGCGGGCGATCACATGTTGGTCGTGCATACCCGGGCTGGCGCCGCATCCCTGGTCGCCCTCGCCATCGACGCCCGCAAGTTGGCCGACATCGTCGGAACCATCGCAGGTGACGACACCATCTTCATCGCCACGATCGGCCGCGCTCAACAGCGCCGCGTGGCCCACACCCTCGACGCACTTCAACAGGAAGCCTCCCATGTCTAATCTCGGAACCGTTGCCCTGGCCTACTCCGGCGGACTCGACACCTCTTGGTGCGTGCCGTACCTCGTGGAACAAGGCTGGAACGTAATCACCGTCACTGTCGACGTGGGTGGCCTCGACGACGACGAGCGCAAGGTCCTCGCCGACCGCTCCAAAGAGCTCGGAGCAACCGAACACCACCTCATCGACGCTCGCCAGACGTTCTTCGATACCGTGCTCAAGTACCTGGTGATGGGCAACGTGCTCCGTGGCAACCTGTACCCGCTGTGTGTCGGCGCCGAGCGCTCGCTGCAAGCTGCGGAGGTCGCCCGAATGGCCCGTGAAAAAGGTGCTATCGCCGTGGCCCATGGCTGCACCGCCGCCGGTAATGACCAAGTCCGCTTCGAAGTGGCCCTGTCTACCATGGCCCCCGACCTGAAGATGATCGCCCCCATCCGCGATCTGGCACCGTCTCGCGAGGAAGAGACGAAGTTCCTCACGGATCGCGGCTTTCAAGTAGACCCGAAGACCACAAATTACTCGGTAAACAGTGGCCTTTGGGGAACCACTATCGGCGGCGTCGAGACCACCGATACCACGCACTCCATCCCCGAAGCGCAGTGGGTGCGCACCTCGGGCGCCTACGACCGAATCAACAAGACTACTTCCCACACATTCGCCTTCCAGGCGGGCATCCCCGTGGCCCTCGATGGCCAGGCCCTCGGTCCCGTCGCGTTGATCGAGAGACTCGACGATATGGCGTCAGAATTCGGCGTTGGTCGTGGCATTCACCTCGGCGAGACCGTTCTCGGCGTCAAGGGTCGGGTGGCCTTCGAGGCACCCGCCGCCACCGTGCTCATCCAGACCCACCGCGAGCTCGAGAAGCTGTGCCTCACGGGTCGTCAGATCTCTCTGAAAGAGACCTTGGGCCCAAAATACGGCGACATGGTCCACCAGGGTCTGTACTTCGAGCCCGCCTGCCGCGACATCGAGGCGCTGATGTTGAGCTCCCAGAACCGCGTCACCGGCGAGGTTAAGTTCACCCTTCGAACCGGCAATGTCTTCGTCGAAGGCGTGTCATCGCCGTACAGTCTGCGCAGCGCCAGCCGCGCCGTCTACGGCGAGGCCGTCGGCGAGTGGACCCCCGAAGACGCCAAGGGCTTCGCCCGCTTGTTCGCCCTCCCCGTGGTGTGGCACCAACGGGCTGGCCAACAATGAGGGCCCTCATCCTCGATAAGATCGCCTCCGTCACCCGCAACTGCCACTTGGAGCGTCGGGTTCACGTCAGCGATAAGCTGCCTTGCAATAAAGGAGACGTGGTCGCCGTCCGCATCCTCACCTCCAAGAGTCGCTACAACAAGCTCGAGCTGGTGTCGGGTCGGATGTCTACCCTCAAGCCGGGCGACGTGATCGCCGGTGCGCTCGGACATCGGGCGGCGCTCCTTGGGTTTGCCGGACACTGCCCCACCAGTCTCAAGGTCGGAGACGTGGTCAATTTGCTCAACCTAGGCGGCGTGCTCGGTATCTGCGACGACGCGGCCCCCGAAGTGGGCGAGCCCTTCCGCTGCGAGGTCATCGGCCAAGTGCTCACCTTCCCGGTCATCGGTCAACGGGTAGGTGTGCCCGCGAATATTCAACGAAATGCCCAGCCAATGGACGGCCAGCTCAACCTGAACGACGTTCCCGTCGTGGCCATCGCCGGCACCTCGATGAACTCCGGAAAGACGGCCGCCGCTGCGGCGTTGATTCAGATCTACGCCCGAAAGGGGTTGAAGGTGGTGTCGGGCAAGGCGACGGGGGTCAGCTTGAGCCGCGACGTGCTGTCCATGGAGGACTCCGGTGCCACCAGAAGCGTTGTTTTCACCGACTTTGGTGTAGTCACCACCACCCGCGTGGAGTCGGCTGCGGTCTCGCGGGCCATCCTCACCAACCTGGCGAAAGACCGGCCCGATCTCATCGTTCTTGAGCTCGGCGACGGCATCCTAGGACCGTACGGCGTCGACGCCATCCTCGACAGCGCCGATCTGCGCGAGGCCTTCAGCGCCGTGTTGCTCTGTGCGGCCGATCCCGTGGGCTCTTGGGGTGCAGTCACCCTGCTCCGTGACCGCTTCGGCATCGAGCCCGCGGCCGTCACCGGGCCTGCCACCGACAACAAGGTGGGCTGCGATATTATCTCAGAGCAAACGGCAGTGTTCTCGGCGAACGCCATGCAGAACCCCCACGTGCTGGCCAACCACATCTGGAAACACATCACCGGAGAGGCGCTCCATGACCTGTGAAACCATGGACGCCGTGGTGTGGTCTGCCAGCGGCTACGTCGGCGCTGAAGCCCTCCGCTTAATCGCCCAACACCCTCGCCTGACCCTCCTCGCCGCGGTCAGCCGCTCTAGCGCGGGCATCCCGATTGGCCAGGTTTTTCCACACCTCACGCACGTCTATCCGGGCGTCCAGATGGTCGCCGCGGAGGCCATCGCGCCCTTGGTGGCCGCCGGAACGAAGCCCATCGCGCTGATCAGCTGCGGTCCACACGGACACTCAGCCGCGCTCATCCAAGACGCCCTGGAACGACTCGGCGCCACCGGTCGCGCGGTCACCGCCATCGATTTATCGGCAGACTTCCGACACAATCAAGAGATGTTCGAGTCTCTGTACGGCAAGCACGGCGCCCAAGCCCTGATGGCCCAGTTCTCGACCGGCCTACCGGACCTCCCCGGTCCCACGCCCACAACGCCACACATCGGCCACCCGGGCTGCTTCACCACCTGCACCGTGCTAGGCGCGGCCCCCCTAATGGGCCTGGTGCGGCCGGCAATTCAGGTCTCGGCAGTCACCGGCTCGACCGGGAGCGGAAAGGCCGCCAAGGCGGGCACGCACCACCCCCATCGGCAGAGCAACTTCTGGGGCTACAAGCCACTCACCCATCGGCACACGCCCGAGATGGAGGGGCTGCTCAGCGACCTGAGCGACACGCCCGTGCACGTCAGCTTTGCACCGCACTCTGGACCGTTCTCTCGGGGCATGGCGGCCACCATCTTCGCCACCCTGACCACAGAGATCGACGCCGCTGAGCTCCATCAACGCTTCGTCGACTTTTATGCGCATACAGAGCTGGTGCAGATCACCAAAGGTCCGCCCAAACTAAAGGATGTCGTGGGAACCAACCATGCACGCATCGGGGTGACCGTCCAAGGAACCCAAGTGGTGGTACACAGCGTCATCGACAATCTGCTCAAGGGCGCGGTGGGCGGCGGCCTGCAATGGCTGAACCGCAAAGCGGGCTGGCCCGCCTCTCTCGGACTCCACATCCCGGCCGTCCCATGGATCTGAACCAAGCCCAAGAGATCCCCGTCTACAACCGTTTGGGGCTCACCATCGTCTCTGGCGAGGGCTGCACGGTCACCGCCGATGATGGTCGAACCTTCCTCGACCTGTACGGTGGACATGCAACGGCGCTCCTTGGCTATCGGCATCCCAAGCTCATCGAGACCCTGAACCACCAGGCCAACGAGCTGTTCTTCCAGACCAACCTGGTGACCGTCCCGGTCCGCGCCAAGGCCGTGCAAGCGGTGGGTGCCCTCTGCCAGCCTCTCGACCGGGTGTTTTTCGTGAACAGCGGCGCCGAAGCCAATGAAAACGCCCTCCGCTTGGCCTTCCGACTCAACCCAGGTCGGACCAAGGTTGTGGTGCTCGAAGGCGGTTTTCACGGGCGCACCGCGGCCGCCGCTTCCTGTACCTCCAACCACAAGCGCTGGTACGCTCTCCCCCGCACCCCATTCGACGTGGTCACGGCCCCTTGGGACCAGCCCGATGTGCTCGCCCACCTCATCGACAGTGACGTGGCCGCGGTCATCGCCGAGCCGGTTCAAGGTGTGGCCGGCGCCCGAGCGCTCTCGAACGAGATGCTGAAGACCCTCGCGAAGCGCTGTAAAAACACCGACGCTGTCTGGATCTCCGACGAGGTTCAGTGCGGACTGGGGCGCAGCGGATACCCCATCTCTGGCGCCGCAGCCGGTGGCATGCCCGACATCGTCACCCTCGGCAAGGGCATCGCCGGCGGCTTCCCCTGTGCAGCAGTGGTCACGTCCGCGCGCGTGGTCGCCGACATCCCCAAAGGCACCCTGGGAACCACCTTTGGCGGTGGACCCATGGCCACGGCCCTGGTGGCGGCCGTCTTGGAAGAGGTCTTGGAGAACAACCTCATCGAACACGCCGCCAACCTGCACCAGCAGATCCAAGACACCTGCAAGGTGGGGCCCATCGTCGACATCCAAGGCGCAGGACTGCTGGTCGGCATGCGCACCAACGTGCCCGCGAACGAAGTCATCACCGCGCTGCGCGAGAACGGTATTTTGGTCGGCGGAAGCGCAGATCCGAACGTCTTTCGGCTGATGCCGCCCCTCACCCTCACCTCCGACCACGTGGCCCAACTCGCCCACGCCCTGGAGTCGATGTGACCCTAAACCGCTTCCTCGATCTCTCCGACCTCTCGGACGACCAGATCCAGGGCCTCCTCTCCCGCGCTCGCTACCTGCAGGAAAATCCGCGTCACACCACACTGCAAGGTCGCGTGGCCGGACTGGTCTTTCTCAATCCGTCGCTGCGAACCTTGGCCAGCATGCAGGCCGGCATCGCTCAGCTGGGCGGCAGCAGCTTCGTCATTCAGCCAGGCAACGGCACCTGGGCCCTGGAAACCCAGACGGGCGTGGTGATGGACGGCAACACCGCCGAGCACGTCCGCGAGGCGATTCCGGTGCTTGAACAGTACTGCGACCTGCTGGGTGTACGCTGCTTTGCCCAGGGAAAGGACCTCGAACACGACCTGTCCGAGCCTATCCTAGGCACCTTCGCCGATGCCGCCAGCAAGCCGCTGATCAACCTAGAGAGCGCCACCAATCACCCCTGTCAGGCCCTCGCCGACTGGAAGACCCTCGACGACCTGAAGGTGCCCTCCAACGGGAAGTTCGTTCTAAGCTGGGCGAATCATCCCAAGGCCCTGCCCATGGCCGTGCCCGCCGCCGTCGCCGGCATGGCGGCCCGACGGGGCATGGATCTGACCATCCTCCGACCCGAGGGTTTCGCTCTTCCCAGCGCCATGATGACCAAGATTCGAGGCGAGGCTGTCCGCAGCGGAGGCTCCGTGCAAGAATCCAACGACCGGGCCGATCTCGAAGGCGCCCATGTCCTCTATGCAAAGTCCTGGGGATCCGCCCAAGCCTACGGAGATATCCAGGCCGAAGCGGAACTTCGCGCCCAATACCCCGACTGGACGGTGACACCCTCCTGGTTCGAAACCACCCGTCCCGAGGCCTCCTTTCTCCACTGCCTGCCGGTCCGACGCAATGTCGTGGTGTCCGACGCAGTCCTTGACAGCGAACGGAGCAAAGTAGTGCTCCAAGCTGGAAACCGTCTACACGCCCAGAAGGCCCTTATGTGGTCCATGCTGGAGGCCAAATGACCACAACGCCCCTCGTTCGCGCCCTTCGCGGCGCACTTCCCTGGCTACAACTCTACCAAGGCAAGACCTTCCTGGTCAAGCTGGGCGGTGAGGCCGTCGACGAGAACCTCACCGACCTCATCGACCAAGTGGCCCTACTCCATTGCCTGGGAATCAAGGTGGTCTTGGTGCATGGGGGTGGTGCACAGATCAACCGCACCAGCCAGGCCCTCGGGCTCAAGGTACAGAAGGTAGATGGCCGCCGGGTGACCGACTCCGATACCCTCGAAGTGGCGGCCATGGTGCTCAATGGCTCGGTCCGCACCCGTCTGCTCGCGGCGTTCCGCAAAGCCGGCGTGAAGGCAGTCGGTGTGTCTGGGGTCGACGGCGGCCTAATCCAGGCCGAACGACGCGCTCCGGTCACCGACACCGCAGGTAATGCGGTCGATTATGGCATGGTCGGCGACGTCACCGACGTCAACGTCGACATCCTCAAGACGCTGCTCGACCAAGGCTATTTGCCGGTTGTTAGTCCCGTCTGCGCCGACGAAATGGGCAACGTGCTCAACGTCAACGCCGACGTGGTCGCCGCCCGCATCGCAGGAGCCCTCAAGGTCGAGAAGCTGCTGCTGATCACCGGCGCGCCGGGTCTGCTCGCCGATGCCTCCGACCCCGAAAGCTTGGTCGTGTTCACAGACCTCGACGGCTTAGATGAACTACAGACCGCAGGCGCCTTCAAAGATGGCATGCTGCCCAAGGTAGCTTGCCTCCGAGACGCCCTAAACGGCGGCGTTCAACGGGTTCATGTGGTGTCGCACAAGGCGCCCGACACCCTCCTCCAAGAGGTGTTCACCAACGAGGGGTCCGGCACCCTTGTGGTGGCAAAACTACCCAGCACCGAGGGAATCTCATGATTGATGTACTCGACCTCCACCGCAGGCTCGTCGCCATCCGGTCCGTCTCTCATCACGAGGCAGAGATCTGCAACTTCGTCCAGTCCTACATGAGCGATTACGGCGTAGAGACACAGCGAATCGGCGACAACGTGGCTGCTCGCGCGGGCAAGGGCCCCATGTTGGTGCTCAACTCTCACCTCGACACCGTGCCGCCCACAGAGGCCTGGACCCGCGAACCGTGGAACGTCACGATTCAAGGCGGAAAGGTATACGGCTTGGGCGCAAACGACGCCAAGGCCAGCGTCGCCGCCATGATCGCCACGTTCATTCGCGCCAAGAAGAACGGCGCTAACCTGGGTCTGCTGCTGGCCTGCGAAGAGGAGACTGGCGGCAAGGGAACGGAGTTCGCATGGCCTATCCTCCAGGAACAAGGTTGGGATGCCCGCGGAGTAGTCGTCGGTGAGCCCACCGGCCTGAACATCGCCACCAGTCAAAAAGGCATGCTGCTGCTCGAGCTACACAGCCACGGAGACGCCTGTCACGCGGCCAACGCCACGGCCATGGGCGCCACCAACGCCATCACCGAGCTCGCCCGCGACCTGGTCGCCATCCACGACGTCGACTTGGGACCCGCCCACGCACATCTCGGTGGAACCACGCTCCAACCTACGGTCCTCACCGGCGGACGGGTGAGGAACCAGACGCCTCATCACGCGCATGCCGTGGTCGATCTTCGCACCGTGCCCACGTCGCCGCACGCCGACTTGGTGACCAAGCTCACCGCAGCCACCCGCACCGAGCTGCGTATTCGCTCCGACCGGTTGCATCCGTTCAGCTGCCCAGAGGATGCCGGCGTCGTCCTGGCCGCCCAAGCTGCCCGACCCGCGTCCGAGCTGTACGGCTCTCCAACGATGTCCGACCTGGTCTTCTTCCGCGGTTTACCTGGGATCAAGGTCGGTCCTGGTAAAAGCGAGCGCAGTCACCGGCCCGACGAGTTCGTGATGGAGACCGAAGTGCAAGAAGGCGAGGCGTTCTACGGTGCGCTGGTAAACGGGTTCTGCGGGGCGCTGGTCGAGTAGGTCCGCGCTATTCGGCGCCCACCACATTCGTCACCGGCACATAAACCCGACACGGCTGACCGCGGTACGACCCGCAATCCGGTCCTTCCGTCGGCACATCCAGACCCGGCAACGTCGCCAGCGTCAAGGTACTAGCGTGGGCGCCGCCGCGACCGACCTCGAACGTGGGAACGCTGTCGTACTCCGGCGACTCAAACTCCCAGGTACCGTGATTCCGACCCGGCGTGCTGACGGCCATTCGCAAGGATGAACCTGGCCGCATGGCGTGGGCCAGCGACGGAATCTCCACCTGCACTTCCACCCATTCGTTCAGGGGCAGCGGGTGATAGTCGGCCTTGCCAAACGAGCGAGTCAAGCGAAGCGCGCCAGCGTCTTCGGCGCCGCCATGACCCAAGCGCAACCAGCCCGATTGCAGCAGGAGTTCGTTACCGTCTGGTCGGATCTCGGTGAGGGTGACCTGGACGGTGACGTCGTCGACTGGGCTGCGCACCCAGAGATTGGCGATGCCTGGGCCGGTCAGCACCGCGATCTGTTCGAAGGGCGCGGTGACGTAGGAGACTTGGTCGCCCTCGGCGAAGTTCGTCCAGTCGATGTCCCAGTTTAGCGCCATTGTTTGGTAGCCGGTGGGGCCAAAGAAGGTGTGGTCACCAGCCTCGGCATCGAAGCGCCAACGGTCTACACCCAGAACAGAGGCGCTGCCTTCGACCAAGGTGCCATTGGCGTCGAGGGACCACTGGACGGGGTCGGATTCGAGGGGCGGCCAGACATCAAACTCGGCATGGAACACCGACACCGGTGCCTTGGGTACCTCGTGTCCAGCGCCCACCTCGAAGAGAACGCGGACCGGTGACTCGGCCTGGTACAAGGCAAGCGCCGACGCATATTCATCGTCTGCGAACTGGGTGAAGCGATCCTCCTCGAAGCCCAAGCCGTCGACGCCATAGGCCGCGCCAAACTCATCACCACCAAACAGCCGCATGGCAGCGTTTAGCCTGGGGATTCGGCCGGCAACGTAAAACTCCAGGAACTCGTACCAGCGGTACACCACTTCGGGGCCGTACCCGTCCGCGTGCAGACCATTGTACAGCATGAATTTGCTATTTGGACTGCCGTAGAATCGGTCGAGCATGCTGCCGAACAAGGCTCCAGTCTGCTCATCCTGAAAGGCACCGCCCAAGAACACCGGCGCGTCAATCTGCTCGACGAGCTGGTTCAAGTCGCGGTCGTCGGCGTCGCGGGGACGGAACTCTAGACCGTGAAAGAACGGCTCGAAATCTACGTTTTGAGTACTTAGCTGTACATTCCCCTCACAGAGCGAGTCACCCAGCTCGATCTGTGCCACCACCCAGCTGATGCCGTTCACTTCGGCCTGAGACTCCCGTTGATCCAGCCACTGAGCGGTAAAACCCTTGTTGTACACACCGCCCGGCCACTGCATCTGCCAGGGGTCGGCGATGGTGGACAGCGGCACCACGGCGGCCAACGAGGGAGGTGCCGTCGAGGCCACAAACAGCTGCGAGATCCCCGGATACGACAGCCCGACCATGCCGATCTTGTTGTTGAGAGCCCAGTCCTGGCGAGCAATCACCTCGACCGCATCGTAGCCATCGGCGTGCTGCGCGCGGTTGAACACATCGACCACGCCGCCCGAGCAGCCGGTTCCGCGCATGTTCACGCCCACCGTCGCAAAGCCGAGCGCGTTCGCGATCAGCGAGCCTGAATCCGCATGCTCTGGGTTAGACGGCGAGTATCCCGAGTACTCCATTACGGTAGGGTACGGGCCATCGCCGTACACCGCGGTGTCTGGGAAGCGGACCATCACGCTCAACAGGGGGCCATCGCGGGTGCGGATGTACTGAAAGCCGTCTTGCACATCCGAGCCCGGCGGCAGGTCGCCCAACAACGAAACCTGAGTTCCCTCTAGCGGTTGATTGTCGAAGATTCGAGGGTCGCCGGTGAACTCGCCGCCCATCACCTCGAACAAGCCCGACGTCTCGCCGGTCGCATCGTTGACGATCTCGTAGCCCGCGCCCTGTTTGAGCACGTGTCCATCCACGATAGGCACCTGAGCGCCATTTCGAGTGTCGATGGTGATGTGCTCATCGGGCACGTAGGCGAAGTGGGCCTGGCCAAAGTCATCGGCGATCAAGGTGAGCAGTCGGTCGCCATTGGGGCCGTACAGCGTCAGCGAATCGCCGGAGGTCGCGTCGAGGATAGTGGCGATCTCAACGCCGGGTCTCACGGTGTAATCGGGCTCGACCACATCGGCGGCGACGGGTCCGCGACAGCCGACGGCAACAGCGGCGATCGCGAACAGGGTTGAGGCGTGAAACCGCATGGCATCTCCGGGGTACAGCGATGATATCCAGTTCCAACTTGAACGGATGTGAGAAGGATGCGATACGCGGCCACGAGGGCGGACCTAGTACGTCTTCAGGCGCTGAACGAACCACCAGTGATGGCCCTGCGGATCGGTGACGCCGTAGATCCGGTCGATCCACAACGATAGGAGGTGGGTCCACCCGCTTGTGCGACCATGATCAAGCCATCCCCACCCATGGTGAGCTCCGAGTGAGCCACCCGGCCATCGGGGGCGTCGAGAATGATCCGCACCTCGAACCCAAAGGCGTCGACGAGGAACTGGATGGCGGCCCGAGCGTCGTCGTAAAACAGGTCGGAGGCGATGCGGGGCCAGCCGGTAGGCGTGGGTTTAATGGTTGGCGTCCTCTGGATCTCGACCTCGGCTGCGGCCCAAACCTATGAGCAATTGTAATCGTAGACCAGGGTAGACGTCGTGGTTCCATCAACACCGGACTCCACCAACGTGGGCTGATG